>JAQGOD010000440.1 GCA_028293775.1 Gammaproteobacteria bacterium | reverse complement strand
CGGATGGTTCGGCGCCAAAATCAGCGGCGGCCCGTCCCGCAGGGTATCGACCGCGCGCAAATCCAAACGATACGCACCCGTGAGGATAAGCGACCAGGAGTAGAGGCGAAAGCCAGCCATGATGCCGCGCCGTCCGACCGCCGTGCCCAGCCGTGGCGGCAGGATGAAATAGAGCGGTAAGGCAAATATCGACCAAGTCAGGCAAATGAGACCCAGGAGGGTGAGTGAACTATAGAGTGCGAAATATTCGTAACTGATTTTGATAAAACGCGGCATCGGCGTCAGTCCGGCAGTTCTACGACCCGGGAGGATGTTGCGATCATCCGAGCGAACCCAAAGCCTCCCGTCCAGTAACTCTTTCGTTGCACCAGGGGACTGTCAACAAAAGCCGCCCCTGCCAGCGTGTCGTAGCGCATGTACGCGCCGACCCAGAACTTCGGGTATCGCTTCGACAGAGCCGCGAGGGTCTGCGTTCCGGCGTATCCGCCCACGGCCGCAAATTCCGGCCGCGTTGCCGTCGCAAATTGGGGGGCCACTGAATAAAAATAAGCATGATAGCGATGGTCTGCAAACAAGGGTCCGGCCAACAGTCCCAAATTCCAACCCGGCAGCCCGAATGGATCCCTAAGATCCACGTTGAATCGGGGGCTAAATGTCCATCCGATCACGCGCGGCGAGGTTTCAACCGTGGCAGCAGCGCGCAGCGGCATGCGTAAATCCAATCTTACCCTGCGGTCGTCGCTGCGAAATAAATGAAAATCGAGCGATGGGCCAACCTCCACCGTTGATTTAAGGTTCGGCATGCCGCTGCGTTCGCGGTCGTTGCGCACGGGTGTCGTCAAATTGAAACTTACATTGATTTCGAGCCAATCTTGGTTGAACAAGGTGCCGCGCACGCCCTCCCGGTCGGCCTTGAGGAATTTGCCGTTATAGCGGATATAGGGCACGGGCAAGGGGTACGCGTGGGTGGTATTTGAGCCGCGATAATCCTCAAAGGCGATCGCGCCCGCACCCAAGCCGAATTCCCACAAGGGCTCTTGCTTTGCATTGGCAGCCCCAGACCCGCACAGCCCTAGCAAAGCTACGGCGAGAGCGCAAGATTGACCGCTGGTGGTACGCCGGCGCGCAACCCCATCCATGTCAACCATCGGGCATACACTCAAGCCTTGTAAGGGGTCCGCGAGTGAACCCGGGCGACCGCATCCTAGTCTAAGATAGTGAACCATGCATATCTTGATTGTCGAAGATGATGAAGTCGCGCGAGATTACTTGGCGAAGGCGCTGCGGGAAGCCGGTCATACGGTAGATGTGGCAGGCAACGGTCTCGAGGGGCTGCAAATGGCCTCCTCGGTGGCCGTTGATTTGGCGATCGTCGATCGAATGCTGCCGAAGCTGGACGGCCTCGCCTTGGTGCAATCCTTGCGCGCCACGGGGCGCAAAATGCCGGTGCTGATCTTAAGTGCCCTGGGCGATGTGGACGACCGCATCACGGGCTTGCGCGCCGGCGGCGATGACTACCTGACGAAGCCTTACCATATGGCGGAACTGCTGGCCCGCATCGATGCGCTCGCCCGTCGCGGCGATGCCGGCAACGCTGAAACCAGCACCAAATTGAAATTGGCGGATTTGGAACTGGACCGGATGACTCGCCGAGTCATGCGCAACGGCAAGAAGATAGAGTTGACGGCCCGCGAATTTCAACTGCTGGAGTTCATGATGCGCCATAGCGGGCAAGTCGTGACGCGTACCATGCTCCTCGAAGGCGTGTGGGACTATCATTTCGACCCTCAAACCAACGTGATCGACGTGCATATCAGCCGTTTGCGCCAGGCGATCGACAAGGATTTCGACAAGCCCTTGCTGCACACGGTGCGCGGCGCCGGATACAGTTTGCGCGAAGACGAATAGCGGGCCCGCATGGGACCCGATCAACGATTTCTCGGCATTCTCGATACATCGCCGTTCCGTATCGCGATCGTCTATTCGATCGTCTTCGCCATCGGCGCGGCCGCCCTCATCTATGCGGTGGACTTTGCGGTGTCGCGCGTGGTCGACGGCAGCACCGACAATCTGATCGAAGCCGAAGTGCAGGGCTTGCGCGAGCAAATGCTGGTGCTCTCGCGCAGCGATTTCATCGAACTGATCGAGCAGCGCTCGCAGGATCAGGACGTCCGCGGCGCCGTATATTTGATGGTCGATCCGCAGCTGCGTCCGGTTGCCGGCAATGTCCCGGCTTGGCCGAAGATCGGCTCGAATCAGAAGTGGTTCATGTTCAAAGTCTCTGTGCCGTTCGGCGACGAGACGCGCGAACACGAAATGCGCGCGCGCTACTTCGCGCTGCCCGGGGGATATCAAATGCTCGTCGGGCACGACGTGCAGGAACGGCAGGACGTCAAGAGCCTGATGATGCGCGGCTTGATCGCCGCCGTGATACTGACCTTGCTGCTGGGCTTGGGAGGCGGTTTTTGGATGGGACGGCGCATCCTCGCGCAAGCGGGCGCGATATCGGCGGTTGCCACGCAAATCATGAGCGGGGATTTGTCGCAACGCCTGCCCGTGCGCAAAGCCGATGATGAATTCAACACCTTGGCGCGGGAGATCAACTCCATGCTCGATAAGATCGAGCAGCTGACCTTAGGCATGCGCACGGTGCTCGACAGTGCTGCGCATGATTTGCGCACGCCGTTGAACCGACTGCAGGCGAGCGCTGAGAGCGCCATGACATCATTGCTCCCAGGGTCGGCCGAGCGGCGCGTTCTCGAAAGAGTCAACACGGAAGTGGATCGCATGCGCAGCACGTTGGATGCACTGCTGCGTATTGCGCTGGCCGAGACCGGCACAGTCGCCCGCGAGCCGGTGGATCTGTCGGAACTGGTGGCAAGCGTGGTCGAATTGTATGCGCCGGTGAGCGAAGAGCGCGGCATCGTGCTGGAAAGCTCCGTGGCAGCGGGTGCGCAAGTGCTGGGCAACCGGCAACTGCTGGCGCAGGCGCTCGCCAATCTGCTCGACAATGCCATTAAATTCACGCCCGACGGCGGCCGTATTCGCGTGGTGTTGGACGGATCGGGCAGGGCCCCACAAGTCATCGTCGAGGACAATGGGCCCGGCATACCCGCTGATAAGCGCGAGATCGTTCTGGGCCGGCGTGTGCGGCTGGATGAAGCGCGGAAGTTTCCGGGATCAGGCTTAGGGCTGTCGTTGGTGGCGGCGGTGACGAAATTGCATGGCGCGCATCTGGTGCTCGATGACGCAGGACCCGGCTTAAAAGTTTCCTTGAAGTTTTGAAGTTGAATAACATTTTTTTCGGAGAACGTATGCGGAAGTGTTTGGCCTGCATGATCGTCCTGGCCGGTTTGGCGGGATGCGCCAGCAATCAGTCGCCGGTCGTCAAGACGTCGACCGCGAGCGCGGCACCTACCTTAAGCTCCGGCATCGATCTTCAGTATGTGGACAGCTCGGTGCGGCCTCAGGACGATCCGTATCAGTATTTGAACGGCAAATGGTTAAGCACCTTCCAGCTGCCT
>JAQGOD010000426.1 GCA_028293775.1 Gammaproteobacteria bacterium | reverse complement strand
GTGGGGCTCCACATCGCCTAAGCGGGCGCCGCGCCAATCGGAGCGCGCCATGGCCGGCGTGTCGGCAGCGGTAGTTCGCCACCGCATTGCTGCCTTGCTCGGCGCCGATGAAACCTCGACGCTTGGCAGTATCCTGCTGCCGACTTTGGTGTTGTGCGCGCGCCGCGATCGAGTGATATCGACAGCCGCCACGACGCGGATCTTGCGTGGCATTCCGCACGCGCGGCGCGTCGAGATCGATGGGCCGCACTTGTTGCTTCAAACCTGTGCCCCGGAGTGCGCGGCGGCCGTGCTGGCCTTCATGCGCGAGCGCGTCAAAACCCTTTAGAAAACCGGGCCGCGGGTCGGCCCGGCATCCTTACCTTGCAGCCTTTGTCCTCAGCCTTTGTGCTCAGCCTTCCATTTCTCGACCGCGGCCATGGTGTTCTCAACATGCTTGTTGGGATCCATGGCCGTGTATTCATAAATAATCTTGCCGGTCGGCGCGATCACGTAGGAGGTTCGATTGGCGTACTCGGGCTTGGCCGCCAGCACCGCATCGTATTCCTTAGTGATTTTCTGGTCCGGATCGGCCGCAACGGCAAACTTGTTGCGGCACTCGCTCACGGAAAACTTATTGAGCTTGTCGATGTCGTCGTGCGAGACACCGATCACGGTCGCGCCCAACGATTTGAATTTGTCGGTGGCCTCGGCGAAATTGTGCGCTTCGATCGTACAGCCCGGAGTGAACGCAGCCGGATAGAAATAGAGAACCACCGGTCCCTTCTTCAGCGCATCGGCCAAGGAAAATGTAAAAGGCTTGCCGGCGAGGGTCGCCTGCGTGGTGAAGGCAGGTGCGGAAGCGCCTGGCGAAAGTGCTGCGTACAATGGCGCGGCGAGTGCCGCACACCCTAAGGCAAGGATCATTAAACGCTTCATGGTAAGAATTCCTTTGGAGCTGAATTAGCTCGGGAGGCAGTCTGCGCCATCCTTTATATGCTCGCAAGCCAAGCAAACCGCATCGAAGAAAGGCTTTAATTCGTCTACACCGTGGACGTTGCAACAGTTTTTCCGAGCACCGCCTTCAACTCATCAACCACGCGCACCACGTCCTCATCGGTCATCGCCGGGAACAAAGGCAGCGTCACGGTCTCGCGCCCGACCCTCGCCGCGACCGGCGTATCTTCGTCGCGATAGCCGGCCTCGCGATAAAATTTGAGGCTGGGAATGCTTGGATAATGCACGCCGATGCCGATACCGCGATCCGCCATGCGTTTCTGAAATTCCGGGCGCGTCATGCCGCGCGCCGCGAAATCGATCAGCACTTGAAACATGTGCCAGCTGTGTCCGGCATCGCCTTGAGCCGGCAATAGCACTTCCGTGAATCCCTGCAATGCCTCGAAGTAGCGGCGGGCCAGAATAAGCCGGCGCGCGTTGAATCCGTCCAAGCGCCGTAGCTGATCGATGCCGACTTGAGCGGCCACGTCCGTAAGATTGCTTTTGGTGCCGGGAAACATCACATCGACTTCCCCTGCCGCGTTGCGCTTGATGCCGTGAAAGCGATACTGCTCGAAGAGTTCGGCGGCCTGGGTATCGCCCGTGCTGATGGCACCGCCTTCGATGCTGGTCATGTTTTTGTTGGGGTGGAAGCTAAATACCACCATATCCCCGAAACTGCCGATCGGCTTGCCGTTGTACTTAGAGCCGATGGCGTGAGCCGCATCTTCCACCACGCGCAACCCATGTTCCGCAGCCACCCCATAAAGCCCATCCATATCCACCGGCAACCCCGCAAAATGCACCGGCATGATGGCTTTGGTTTTTTTCGTGATCGCAGCCGGCACGCGATTCAGATCGATGTTACGGGTGTACAAGTCGATATCGACAAACACCGGCTTCGCGCGCAAGCGCGCGATGACGTTTGCGCTTGCGGCAAAACTCATGGCCGGCACAATCACCTCATCTCCGGGGCCAATACCCGCCACTTCCAGCGCCATCTCAAGTCCGGCGGTGGCCGAGGTCATGACCCGTACCTGGCGATTGCCGGTGAGATAGGCGGCCAGCGCGGCTTCAAAGGCCGCCACTTTGGGCCCGCTCGCCAATTGGCCCGATCTGAAAACCTCCGCGACCGCGGCAATGCTTTGCTCATCGATCGAGGGACGCGTGAAGGGAAGGAAAGGTTTTTTCATACCGAACTTCTCGATACCAGGACCACCCCGGTGCATATCAGTACTATCCCCAAGATTTTACTCGCTGTGAGTGTCTCGCCCAGCCACGCCACCGAGACGGCGGCCACCACGACGTAGCCCAACGACAACATCGGATACGCGGTGCTCACCGGCGCCTTGGCCAAGGCAGCCACCCACACGCAGAGGCTCGCCCCGTAACAGACCATACCGGTCCAGAAGGGCACGCTCTTGAACAAGGTGATCACGCTCAAGTTCAGGGTGTCGGCGTTGAACACCGTGAAATGCCCCAAGGGTCGGGTGGCCAGTTTGAGCAGCAGTTGCGCCGCCGCGTTCAGGCCCACGCCGGTCAAGATCAACACCCAAGTGATAATGCTCATTGTCGCGACACCATGACCTCACGCTGATTTTGACCGATCATTCGCATAGCCACACCCCGCTCCTTGAAAGCATCGAACGTCCTCTTGTCCATTAGTGCAAAAGCGCGAGTCTGCGAATCCCACAATCGAAGAAATTCGTCGACATTCGAGATCTCGCCCTGCGGGGCCTTGCGCAGTCCATAATCGAGCTCGCCACGATACCCCACCAGTGTGACGGTGCGGCGCAAATAAAAAGTCAGGGATTGATCATATGTGCGCACGCTGTAGATGGGCGCGTCCCGATCGGAGGCCGGCACGGCGTTGGCTAAATTTATGCCCGAGTACAGGGGGGCCACCAGTGCCGCGCTTCTCATGAGGAGCATTCCCGCGAAGCACCAGCCCACGCCCAAAAACACGCCGGCATGCGTCGCCTCACCGGCGCGCTGAACCCAGACGAAGACTCCCGATACGACAAGCAGGGCTGCCGTCTCCCTGAGCGGTACGGCTAAGGCGAGAAAATAAGACGGTTCTGCCGATGGCGGTATGAGGCGTGC
>JAQGOD010000418.1 GCA_028293775.1 Gammaproteobacteria bacterium | reverse complement strand
CTGGTGAATTTTTGGACACGCTCGGACGGCGACTCGCGGCAACAGATGCCGGCGCTCGATCGCATCAACATTACCTATCAGCGCGCCGGTCTCGTGGTCCTCGGCGTGTCGGTGGACGATGATTTGCGGCGCGCCAAGGAATTCGCGGCCGCGATGAGCGTGTCCTATCCGATCCTGTTCGATACGGGGAGCGCGATCGGTAAGGACTATTTATTGCAGAAAATGCCCATGACAATCCTAGTGGATCGCGCGGGCATCGTGCGTTATTCGGCCGTCGGCTTCAAGCGCGGCGATGAGCGCGGTTATCTTGATCACATCCGCGAATTGCTGCGCGAGTAAACGATAGGTCAGTTATGAAGCTCAATCGAATTATATCGATCCTGGTCTGCGGCGCACTGCTGTCACCTGCATGGGTGGTTGCGGCGAAAAATGCCCCGCCAAAACCGGTTCCCGCCACCGAAGCGCCGGGCGCCGACGCACCGGGCGCCGACGCGCCCGCCGTCGAAGCGCCGGTTCCCGCTGCCGAGCCATCCGCGGCTGCGCCCGACGCGCCGCCGGCGGAGCTTCGCACGCTGGATCAGGAAGTGCAGGGTCTCAAGAAAGACGTGGTGGATCTGAATAAAGATCTGTTCGTGCTGCAAGAAGAATTGCTGTTCCCCGCCAACACTCAGGTGGCGCTCTATATTTCCATGGATGTCGGCGCATTCTTCGCGTTGGATTCCGTGACGGTGAAAATAGACAATAAAGAAGTCAAAAATTACCTGTATACCGCGCGCGAGGCCGACGCCTTGCTCAAGGGCGGCGTGCAGCAGATCTACTTGGGAAACTTAAAGGTCGGGAAGCACGAACTGGTGGCGTTTTTCACCGGCAAGGGCCCGGTCGAGCGCGGCTACAAGCGCGGCGCCACCATCAGCTTCGACAAGGGCGTCGGCGCAAAATACCTGGAACTTAAGATCACCGACCGAGTTCCCAAGCATCAACCTGAGTTCATGATCAAAGACTGGGAATGATGCGTGCAAGGCGTGATTAATACTCTTCGGCCGCTGCTCCTTAGCGGATTGCTGCTGATGATGCCGATTGCGGCATCGCAGGCGAAGAACGTCAAGGCCGACCCGAATGGCTTGGCTCCGCACCAGGTCCAGGATCTCGCCTACGGCGACGTGCTGTTTTATTTCTTTCAAGACGACTATTTTGATTCGATCACCCGTCTGCTCGCCGCGCGGCAACTCGGGCGCGTTCCGCACACGCCGGAAGAAGCCGAGTTGCTGCTGGGCGGCTTGTACCTGTCTCTGGGCGAGCATGTCGAGGCGGGCAGGATCTTCGAGGCTTTGCTCAAGAAGAATACCTCCGAGTTCGTGCGAAACAGGGCTTGGTTTTACCTGGGGAAGGTGTGGTACCAGCGCGGCTACCTGGATGAGTCCGAGCGGGCGCTGCACGAGGTATCGGACAAGATAGACCCGCGCATCAATGCCGAGCGCTACATGTTGCTCGCGCAACTCATGATGCGCCAGGGCCGCTACGATGACGCCATTGCAGCGCTCGGCAACTGGCACGGCGCTCCTGACTGGACCGCTTACGCGCAATTCAACCTCGGCGTGGCCTTGGTACGCAGAGGCCGGTTAGCCGAAGCGATCGGTTATCTGGATCGAGTCGGCAACATCCAAACACGCAGCGAGGAATTGCTTGCTCTTAAAGACAAAGCCAACCTGGCGCTCGGCTTCGCGCTGCTGCAAGTGCAGCGCGCCGCGGAAGCCAAGCCCATTCTGCAGCGAGTACGCCTCGAAGGACCGTACTCGAGCAAGGCGCTGCTGGGCGTGGGTTGGGCGGATGCAGGCATGGGAGAATTCAAACGTGCCCTGGTACCCTGGCTCGAGCTGCGCAAGCGCAGTTTGATCGACTCGGCGGTGCAAGAATCTTTTCTGACCGTGCCCTATGCTTATTCTCAGTTGACGGCCATGGGCCAAGCCGCCGAGTACTACAACTCGGCCATCCAGTCCTTCGACGATGAGTTGAAACGCATCGATGATTCGATCGAGGGCATCCGCACCGGCAAGCTGCTCGATCGCTTGCTCAACGACGACAAGAAAGACACGCTGACTTGGTATTGGCAGCTTACCACCGTGCCCAACGCTCCGGAGTCGCGCTACCTGTACTCGCTTTTGGCGAGCAATGAATTCCAGGAAGGCCTGAAGAACTACCGCGAGCTCAATTTCATGAGCCGCAACTTGGATGATTGGCGCGATGATGTCTCCGCGTACGACGACATGCTCGATACGCGCCAAGCGGCCTACAACCAACGCGTCCCGAAGGCCGATGCCGTGTTGGCAGCTACGGATCTCAATGGCTTGACGAAAAAGCGCGTGGACTTCGAGTCGCGCATCAATGAGATCGAGAAATCCAGCGACGTAGCGGCCTTGGGCACGCCCGCGGAGCAGCAGACGTGGGTGCGTTTGAAGCGCATCGAGGAGTATTTGACGGCCCATCCGGATGATCCGGATTTGTCCGAGATGAGAGAAAAGCATCGTCTCATGAAGGGCGTCATGTACTGGAGGCTCTCGCAGAGTTTCAAGGCGCGACTATGGAATGAACGGCGTTCGGTCAAAGAGCTCGAAGGCCAACTAAAGGAAACACAGAGGCGCGCCGTGCTGGTGAGGCAGGCGCGCGAGGGAACGCCGCTGACCACGGGTGGCTATGGTGCACGGGTAGGGGCCATCCGCGCGCGCATCGACCAATTGCATGGCCTCTTGGCCGACGTCTCCGAGCGGCAAAACCTATTCCTGCAGTCACTGGCCATCCATGAGCTCGAGGGGCAGAAGCAACGTATTGAGACCTACCAGATCCAAGCGCGCTACGAACTCGCGGCGATCTACGACCGCACGTCGAACGGCCCGAACACCGCGCCGAAGGCCAAGCCATGAAGCGGCTGTCGCAACCGGCAGTTGCAGTGGCCGTGCTCATCGGGTTCGCCCTCGCCCTGCCGGGCGCCGTCGCCGCGCCCAAAAAACCGCCGACCATCAAAGATCTGGAGAACCAGCAGGTCGATATCAGCCCGGATCCGCCGCAAAACGTCGACGCGGCGAAAACCATGGAAAGCTACAAACGCTTTCTGGATTTGAACGCCGGTGATGCCGCGTTGCGCTCCGAGGCACTGCGCCGGCTGGGGGATTTGAATCTGGAGAGCTCGGAGTCCGAACGCATCGAGCGCGAGCTGATTACGAATGAAGGCCTGCGAGCCACGGAGGCCATTCACCTATACACCGCGCTCCTGAAGACCTATCCCAAGTACGAGCGCAATGATGCTGTGCTCTACCAGCTGGCCCGCGCTTATGAGCTCAACGCGGAGCCTGATAAGGCGCTCAATTCCTTGGATAGACTGGTGGCGCGATACCCCAACAGCCGCTTCATCGATGAGGCGCAGTTTCGGCGCGGCGAAATATTGTTCTCGGAAAAGGCATATCCGAAGGCGCAAGCCGCCTACGAGGCCGTCATCAAGGTCGGTTCCTCCTCCGCGTTCTACAACCAGAGCCTCTACAAGCACGGTTGGTCGCTTTTCAAGCAAGGCGAAAACGAGCGCAGCCTGGACTCCTTCGCTTCTGTTCTTGATTCAGTACTGGTCCCCAAGCGCGATCCAAACGGGCTGATCGAACTCGATACGTTGAGCCGCCCCAATCGGGAATTGGTGGAAGATACCTTCAGGGTGATGTCGATCACTTTCTCCTATCTCGAGGGCCCGAAGTCGATCGCTGACTTTGTGAAGCACCGTAAGCCGCGCCCCTACGCTTATCTCATGTATGCGCGGCTGGGCGATCTGTACATGGAAAAGGAGCGCTATACCGACGCGGCCGACAGCTACCGCGCCTTCGTCACGCAGGACCGCAACAACGAGAAAGCGCCGTTGCTGGAGATGCAGGCGATCGAGGCCTATTCAAAGGGCGGCTTCCCGCAGTTGGTGCTGCAGGGTAAGAAAGAGTTCGTCGAAAATTACAGCTTCGGCACGCCCTATTGGCAAGGACGGGATCCCAAAGCTGAGGCGAAAGTCGTGGAAGTCTTGAAGACCAATCTTAAGGATGTGGCGCAGTACTATCACGCCCAAGCGCAGCGCAGCAAGGATGTGGCGGACTACCAGGAAGCAGCAAAGTGGTATCGCAGCTATTTACGCTCGTTCCCGGACGATCCGGGGTCCGCGGTGACCAATTTCTTATTGGCCGATACGCTGTTCGAGAGTAAGCAATATCTGGACGCCGCGCAGGAATATGAAAGCACGGCCTATCATTATGGCGCGCACGAGAAGGCGGCTGCGGCGGGGTACGCGGCGATCGTTGCCTATGGAAAACAAGAAGACACACTTTCGGGCCAGCCTAAGGCGACCTTGCACCTCAAGACCATCGACAGCTCGTTGAAGTTTGCGGAAACCTTCCCAGCCCACCCGGAGAGCGCACAGGTCCTGACGCGCGCGGCCACCGAGCTTTATGCGGCCAAGGATTACCTGCGCGCGGTCGCCGCAGCGGAGTCCTTGCTGGCAAAACAGCCGCCGGTGGATGTGGCCAAACAGCGTATCGCGTGGACAGTGATCGGCAATTCGAATTTCGATCAAGGCGTGTTTGAAAAAGCCGAGGCTGCCTATACGCACGCACAGGCGCTGATGCCGGCCAATGATCCGGAGCGCGGCGTCATAGTCGAGCGGCTTGCCGCGGCGATCTACAAACAAGGAGAGCAAAAGAGCAAATCCGGCGATAGCGCCGCGGCAGTGGATGACTTCCTGCGCGTCTCGGCCCTTGCGCCCTCATCAAAGGTGCGGGCAAACGCCGATTTCGACGCTGCTGCGCTGCTCATTACCCAAAAGCAGTGGGATCGCGCCATCGGCGTTCTGGAAGGATTCCGTCGCAACTTTCCGCAGAGTCCGCTGCAAACCGATGTCACGCGCAATCTGGCCGTGGCCTATTCGGAGTCCAACAAGCCGGGACAAGCAGCGGTCGAATTCGAGCAGATCGCGCAATCGCCGAAAGAAACGCCGGAAGTGCAGCGGGAAGCAACGTTGCAGGCGGCCGATCTTTATGACAAGGCCGGCAATTCGGCGAAGTCGCGCGTCATGTTGGAAGCCTTCGTCAAACATTTCCCCCAGCCGTTGAACCCGGCCATGGAAGCGCGCAACAAACTCAGCATGATCGCGGCCAAGGCGGGTGATTTCAGCGGGCGTGACTTTTGGCTTAGGGACATCGTTGCCGCCGACCGTGCCGCCGGCGGAGCCCGTACCGATCGTAGCCGCTCGCTCGCCGCGAAGGCGACCTTGACACTGGCCACGCCGGCGCGCGAACAGTTCAGAAGCGTCAAATTGGTGGCTCCGCTGAAGAAATCTCTTGCCGAGAAGCGCAAGGCAATGGAGGCTGCGCTTAAGGCTTATGAGGCGGCCGCCGACTATCAGGTGGCCGACGTCACGACGGCCGCGACTTTTGAGAGCGCGGAGTTGTACCGGCAGCTCGGCAAGGATCTGATGAGCTCGGAGCGCCCCAAGAACCTGAAGAAGGACGAGTTGGAGCAATACGACGTGTTGCTCGAGGAACAGGCATTTCCTTTCGAGGAAAAGGCCATCAAGTTGCACGAGGTGAATGCCGCGCGGACCAAGGACGGCACCTACGATGAATGGGTGCAGAAGAGCTTTGCAGCGCTTGCACAGCTCAATCCGGGCCGCTACGCCAAGGTGGAAATCGGTGAACAGCAGATCGAATCAATTCGTTAGCCTCAGCGCAATCGTGCTGCTGGTCGGCTGCCACAGTGCGCCGGCGCGGCCGCCGCCCGCGGCTGCGCCGCACGTGCCCGTGCCTGCACAGTTACCAGCCGCGAATACACCCGGCCTGGCGAGTACCCCGTCTGCCCCGTCGGTTACGGCGGATGCCATGGCGATCCCCCCGCGCGCTGCTCAACAATACAACCAGGCGCTGCAGATGATGAAATCAGGCAAAAACACGGATGCCGAGCTCGAGTTCAAACAATTACTCGTGGCTTATCCGCAGTTTGCCGGTCCGCAATTAAACCTTGGCCTCTTGTACCTGCGTGATTCACGGCTCCAGGAAGCGGAAGCCGCATTCAAGGCGGCGCTGCAGCAGGCTCCGACCAGCGCGGTGGCGGGCGATGAATTGGGCATTGTGGAGCGCAAGCTGGGCAAATTCACGGATGCGGAGGCGGCATATCTGCGTGCCATTGCCGCTGAACCTAACTATGCGCCGGCGCATCTCAATCTGGGTGTGCTTTATGACCTGTACATGGCAGAACCGCAGAAGGCACTGGAGCAGTTTGAACGCTACATCGAAATCGCCGGCGA
>JAQGOD010000397.1 GCA_028293775.1 Gammaproteobacteria bacterium | reverse complement strand
GAGGAGAGGTCTGCGCGCAATGACATGCTGCCTTATTCGATTGATGTCGTTTGCCTCGATCAGACCGGCATCGTTGCGGGA
Organism: Gammaproteobacteria bacterium; assembly: GCA_028293775.1. Next base: position 4,150 of record JAQGOD010000397.1, on the reverse strand, counting down.
CTGTCGGGATTTTTCGCGCAGCGCGGCGTGGACATCGCGGAACTGTCGACGCGCTCCTATGCGGCTGCCCATACCGGTGCCCCCATGTTTTCCGTGCAAATGATCGTCAATGTGCCGAGCCGCCTGCATATCGGCGTGTTGCGCGAAGAGTTCATGGACTTCTGCGATCATTTGAACTTGGATGCCATTTTCGAACCCGTTAAGAGTTAGACGTCAATGAGCAAGATCGAGATCGGCAAAAAGGCGCCGCTATTTACCCTTGAAGGCACAAACGGAAGCTGGGCGCTCGAGGACGGCAAAGGCAGCGCCGTCGTAGTGTATTTCTATCCGCGCGATAATACGTCCGGCTGCACTCAGGAAGGTTTGGATTTTTCGGCCCTATATCCGCAATTCAAGAAGGCCAACGCGCTGCTTTTCGGCATCTCGCCCGACAGCCTCGCGTCGCACGAAAAATTCAAGAAAAAACTGTCGTTTGCATTCGACCTACTGAGCGACCCCGACCAAAAGGTATGCAAAATCTACGACGTTATTCAGGAAAAAAGCATGTACGGTAGGAAATACATGGGAGTCGAGCGCAGCACGTTTCTAATCGACGCCAAAGGCGTATTGCGCCAGCAGTGGCGAAAAGTGAAGGTGAAGGATCACGCGGAGGCTGTTTTGGCGGCGGTAAAAGTACTGTGACGGACAACGTGCGGCCGTTGGGGACCGCGGTACTGAAAAGCCGTCAAGGCAAGGCCGAGCGCCGAATCTTCGTGCTCGATACGAACGTGCTCATGCACGATCCGACGGCGATCTTTCGCTTCGAAGAGCATGACATCTACATTCCGATGACGGTGCTCGAAGAGCTCGACGCGGGTAAGAAAGGCTTGTCGGAGCCGGCGCGCAACGTGCGTCAAGTCAGCCGTTTCCTGGATGAGTTGATGCAAGGGGCGACCAAGAAACAGATCGACCGCGGCTTGGCGCTGCACCCGGCAGTGTCCATCAATCACGGCAAACGTCCGCCCGGCGGCAGGCTGTTCTTTCAAACGCAGTTGCTCGAATCGGTTTTACCGGACAGCCTACCCGGACACGGTGCCGACAATGCGATCCTGGCGAATACCTTGGCATTGCAGCAGAAATTTCGCAGTGCGCGCGTCACCCTGGTCTCGAAAGACATCAACTTGCGGATCAAGGCCGCCATCGTCGGTGTTCACGCCGAAGATTATTCCAGCGATAAGACCATAGAAGATGCGGATCTGCTCGTCAGCGGCGTGCAACAGTTGCCGCAAAATTTTTGGGAAAAGCACGGCAAGGGAATGGAGTCGTGGCAGCAGCAGAGCCGCACTTATTATCGAGTGCGCGGGCCTCTGGTGCGCGAATGGAAGGCCAATCAGTTTGTTTATGACCCTGGCGAGAATGGCGTAGAGGCTATCGTGCGTAAGCTCGAGGGCGAATCCGCGATCTTGGAACTGACGACCGACTATCGCACCGAACGCAACAATGTATGGGGCGTTACCGCGCGCAACCGCGAACAGAATCTGGCATTTAACTTGTTGATGGATCCGGAAATCGACTTCATCACCGTGCTGGGACCCGCCGGCACCGGCAAGACCCTGCTGACCCTCGCGGCGGGCTTGGCGCAAACCCTGGATCACAATCGCTTCAGCGAAATCATCATGACCCGCGTCACCATTCCCCTGGGTGAGGACATCGGATTTCTGCCGGGTACGGAAGAGGAAAAAATGGAGCCCTGGATGGGGGCGCTGATGGACAATCTGGAGGTCTTGACCCAAAGCCAGCCGGGGGGGACTTGGGGCCGCGGCGCTACCAACGATTTACTACGGCACCGCATCAAGATTCGATCGTTGAACTTCATGCGCGGGCGGACCTTCCTGAATCGCTTCATCATCATCGATGAGGCGCAGAATTTGACGCCCAAGCAAATGAAGGCGCTGGTGACCCGGGCGGGCCCGGGCACTAAAATGGTGTGTTTGGGCAATATCGCGCAGATTGACACGCCGTACCTGACAGAGACTACGACGGGTCTGACCTACGTCGTCAACCGATTCCATGGCTGGGCGTTTTCGGGGCACATCACCCTGGTCCGCGGCGAGCGCTCGCGCCTGGCGGACTACGCCTCCGAAGTTCTTTGATTCTGCTTACCTTTTGAGCGAACTTTACAAACGGACCCTACTCCAAGGCTACGGAGGCCTACATGTCAGCGTTCAAATCCATATCCGCATTCCTGGCCGCCGCCGCGGTGACGGGCAGCGTGGGTGTGGGTTACGCCCAAGGCGTCAAGGTTCCCAATCAAGACCTTCCCGAACTCGGCAGCCCCGCGAATGCGGCGATCTCGATCGAGGAGGAATATCACGCGGGCTTAAGCTACGTTAACGAGATTCGCAATACCGGGATGATCCTCACCGATCCTGAAGTGAGCCAATACGCCCAAGAAATCGGCCACAGCCTCTCGAGCCACGCCGAGGAAGGTCAGCACCAGTTCTACTACTTCGTTTTGCGCGACCCGGTTGTCAATGCGTTCGCGGTGCCGGGCGGCTTCGTCGCCATTCACAGCGGGCTGATATTGGCGACGCGCAATGAGAACGAGTTGGCGGGCGTGCTCGGCCACGAAACCGCGCACGTGACTCAGCGCCATCTCGTGCGCCAATTGATGGACCAAAGTCACGAAGGGCTGTTGGCATCCGCAGCCATGTTGGCGGCGGTGCTATTGGGCGCCACGGCGGGCCGCGGTTCTCCCGATGCGATCGAGGGGGCCATCTTGGCGGGCGAAAGCGCCATGATTCAGCACCAGATCAACTACACCCGCGCAAGCGAGTTCGAAGCTGACCGGATAGGCATCAGCACCGTGGCGGAAGCGGGCTACGATCCTCTGGGAATGGCGAGTTTTTTCGATTACATGGGGCGCGAGGGCCCGGAGCCGAGCCGCGTCAATGCCGTGCAATTCTTGATCGATCACCCGATTTTTTCCGATCGCGTCGCGGAGGCGCGTGACCGCGCGGATCAGATCGGCCGAATTCGCCACGAAGATTCCTTGAGCTATAGGCTCATCAAGGAGCGCTTGCGTTCGGTCGCCGCCGATCCGCAAGTGGCACGCCAGTACTACGTCAACCTGCTCAAGAACGGCGGCGGCAAGACAATCGAAGAACGCTACGGCAAAGATGTCGCGGAAATTCTGATGCGCAATCCCGCCGGCGCGATTCCGGATCTTCAAGAACTGGTGCGCGAGTATCCCAAGGTGACTCAGTTTTATGGCGCGCTCGGCCAGGCCTATCTTGCCAACAATCAGCTCCGAGAATCCGAAGCGGTTTTGGAGCGAGCGATGACCTTGTTCCCGCGTAACGTCCCCATCACGATCCGGCTGGCCGAGACGCTGATGCGCTCCGGGAACAATAAACGTGCGCACTTGGTGCTATTGGATTTGTTCAATAATGTGGAGCCCACGCCGGATCAGACTCGGCTGATCGCGAAGGCCGCCAACACTGCCGGCGACTATGCCGATTCATACAGCTACATGGCGGAGTTCTACTTGCAGACGGGCAATCTGCAGATGGCCTCAAACCAGCTGCAAATGGCATTGACCCTGCCCAACCTGGATGCGGTACAGCGTGCGCGCTACAGCGCGCGTCTCGAGGAGGTGCGCGCTGCGATGCCCAAAAAGAAGAAGGATTCGGGGGCCGAGGGCAATCGCAATAACACGGCCACCAATGGCATGCGCAACGAATAGGACTAAGGCTTGATCGGCTTTGACATTCCGTCGCTGTAGCTTTGTGGCATAGTGTATCTTTAGCCGATCTGGGTTCGGCTGCCGGAGAGATTCAGTATGCAAAAGTGTATGGGCGCACGTACGGTGCCCGGCATCGTATTGGCCTTTTGCGTGAGCGGATGCGCCACACTTCCAGCGGGACATACGCCCCCTCCCCAGGACCCCTGGGAATCCTGGAACCGCGGCGTGTACAAATTCAACGATACCGTCGATCGCGGTGTGCTCAAGCCCCTGGCGAAAGGGTATGTGCGAGTGGTGCCCTCCCCCGCGCGCACCGGCGTGAGTAATTTCTTCTCCAATCTGCACACCACCACGACCCTGGTCAACGATGCCCTGCAGGGAAAATTCGGCGCGGCGGCAAATGACCTGGCGCGTTTCGTCGTCAAT
>JAQGOD010000395.1 GCA_028293775.1 Gammaproteobacteria bacterium | reverse complement strand
AGCGTGCGCATGAACACTTGGGCCTTCTCAAGGTTGCCGATGGTCGCTGTTTCGGTCAACTCGAAGCACAACACGCCGGGCGGCAGACCGCTCGCCTTGAGCTGCTCGACCACGAACTCCAAGAATGAGTCGTCTTGCAAGGATTGGCCGCACAGATTGATGGCGAAACGCGCGAATTCCTCGCCCACCGACGCCCGGTGTTGTCCCAGTAGCCGGCAGGCCCTGCGCACGACCCAACGATCGATGCTGGGCATGAGCTGATAGCGCTCCGCGGAGGAAAGAAACTTGTCCGGGGGGATGATTTCGCCGCGTTCCCCCACCATTCGGATGAGCAGTTCGAATCGCGGCCGCCCATAATTACCGCGCAACGGCAGGATGGGCTGGGCATCCAGGCGGAATCCGTCGTTTTCCAACGCGTCGCGCAACTTGCCGATCACCAAGATATCGGTGTGCCGCTTGATGATGCTTTGGTCGGAGTCCTGGAACATTTCCACGCGATTGCGCCCGCGGTCTTTGGCTGCCTTGCAGGCAATTTCGGCCGTGGCCAGCGCGTGCGCGAGCGGATTGTCCGAGCGGCCGATGGGCGCCACGCCCAGGCACACCGAAACTTCGAAGGAACCCTGGCCTGCGCGAGGCACGATGCTTTCAGCGGCGGCGCGAATCTGTTCGGCGATCGCGGCCGCCGACTCCATGGTGGAGTTCGGTATGAGTGCCGCCAGCCGATCTCCCGAAATGCGCGCCGACAATGCTTCGGGGGGAAGAGTCTTGGCCATACGGTCTGCGACGCTGACGATGACATCGTCGCCGATATGCATTCCGAAAGTCTCGTTGATGACATGCAGCCGGTCGATATCAAGATACAGGATGCTATGGCCGCAGCCGCCGGCCGATGCCAGCACGGCGGCGGCCTGTTGCTCGAAGGCTTGCCGGGTCATGAGGCCCGTGCTGCTGTCGTACTGTGCCTGCATGATGCTCGACGATCGCTTGGCCAGCATCTCGGCAACCCGGGTGTGCTGGGCATCAAAATCGGCCGCGCTCGGCGGATTGAAAAGCGCAAGAACGCCCATGACACGCCCAGAGTGGTGGCGTATTGGGCAGGCTAGGATTTTGTACGGGGCGGCGACATCGCTAGCCACCTTGGAAATGTGATTGATGACGATGGTGCGCTGTTGCATCTGCATCCATGCCGTCAGGTGGTGCTGAGCCCGTTGCAGCGCGTCGAGCGACATCGGCGTACCGCTGCGCGTCAGGGACACGGAAATATTTTTGTCCGGCACCCACAGCGCGGCCAGTGCGCAGCCCATCCGGTCGAGCCCGGTCTGCAGAATTTGCGAGAACTCGTCGGCATCGCTCGCTGCGGCTTGATTGGAGGAAAGGTCCATCATGAGCTCGAGATCGCGCTCTTTGATGTTGAGGTCGCGTTCGCTCAATCCCAGCTTGGCGCGAAGCGCCAATTCGCGCCGCAGGCATTCGAGAGCGGGTTGCACCAGTTGGCGCACGGTTTGCAGCGGACGCGGCTCGATTTGAGTACCCGACAGTCGCACGACCAGGCTCACGATGCCGAGCAATTCGATTTGCTCGCCGCGTACCGCAAAGGCATACACGACGCTATCCGCATCGATGGTCTTCGCGACGCCGGGGAACTCGGCGCTGTCCGAAACTGCGTTTGCGATGGCCTCGCTGATCACTTGCGGCTCGTCGCTCAAATCCCAGTCGCCGGAAGACCAGATCAGGTTGGAATATCCGTCATGCACGACCACGCCGCGCAGGCTCGGCATCAGCATTTTCAGCAACCGCCCGTAGGGGTCGAACGAGGTGGCGACTCTGGGAGTCTCAGCGGCGTTTGTCTTGATATCGAGCAATGAGGCCTACCCGGGAAAATATAGCGTTTGGTGTGCCGTTCAATGTGCGGGAAACCCTGCCTAGGAGCCTTGACGAGCGTCGCAGTTCAACGCAAGAGTCGAGCGTCGGAGGATTGGATTTAGCGGGTAAATGCAGGAAAATTGACAATAAGCAGCGCTTCTTGTGACCTGTATCCCGCTTCCCCCGAGACTTGCGATCAATGGCTGCCTGAGCGCGTCATGAGCTTGAGAAGGAATCGGCCGCCGGGGATGCGCACCAAGCGAAATACTCTGCGCCAAAATCGCCGTGCATTCGCATCGATGCTCACCAAAGGCAGGCTCTCGTACAAGTGTTCCAGAGGCTCATGAACAATCGCACTCGCGGCCTCGACGCTTGCGACCTTGCCGCCCGACATGAAGGTCAGTAATGCTCGATTTTCGCGCCATTCGATGCCGACCTCGACGATCGGACCCAAGCCGAAGGCGCGTGCGGCCCCGCGTTCCGTTTCCCGCAGAAACACGGCTAGAGTACGCGGAACGGCGCGCGTCAGCTGCCAAGTGCCGTTGCCACGATCGTGCGCCACGAATGCACCGGGCAAATTGCATCGCAACTTTGGGGCCATTGCCGCATCCTACGCGGGATATTGAAAACACTCAGGCTAACTTTAAGTGGATGAGACGATAAAACTACTGGCGGGGCAAGCCTTTAGCAAAAGCGGCCGGCCGCGGCTCGACTACCTGGCGGTCGCGGCATTGGCGTTTCCCTTCATGGTAAACAGCGCCGTGCAGGCGGTGTTGAACGCCACCGATACCTGGTTCATCGGACGTGTTTCGCCGGCGGCCACCGCGGCGATCGGAGCAGTTTATTGGCCGGTGCTCGTATTCGGACTGCTACTGGGCGGGATCGGACTGGCCGTGCAGACCTTGGTTGCGCAGGCTCACGGCGCTCATCGCTACAGCCGGGCGTCCCAGGCGACGTGGACCGCATTATGGGCCTCGCTGTTCACGCTGCCGCTGTTTGTCTTGCTGGCCCTGACGGGGCGCTCTCTGTTCGGCCCCTTCGGCCTGCCGCAAGACATCATGGATCTGGCGCTGCGCTATTGGTTTCCTCGGATGCTCGGCGGCCCGTTAGGCGTTGCGCTCTGGGCGGTACTCGGTTTTTTTAATGGGATCGGCCGCCCCACCGTGACATTGCGCATTGCAGCCAGCGTGGCGCTCATCAATGCCTTGTTCAATCAGCTATTCATGTTCAATCTCGGCATGGGCGTCGCCGGTTCAGCGTGGGCCACCAACGCCGCGCAACTGGTCGGCGTCGTCGTGGCGCTCGCATGGTTTTTGGGGCCCGCGACGCGCCGGCGCTATAAATCACATCTCACCATGCGGCTGCACACCGCCACTTTGTGGCATCAGATCAAGTTGGGATTTCCCATGGGGCTCCTGATCGCCGCCGATATCTTGGGTTTCGCCCTCTTTCAGCTGATGCAAGTGCGGCTGGGAACCGTCGACGGTGCGTCGACTCAAATCGTCATGATGCTGACCTCCTTTTGTTACATGCCTGCGGTGGGCATTGCGATGGCGGGCACCACGCTGGTAGGCCAGGCAATCGGCGCCCATCGGAAGGACTGGGCGTTCAAGGTAGGCAATGGAATCATCTGGATTGTCGTGCTGTACATGGGCGCGGTCGGCGTGATACTCGCGGCCGCGGGGCCCGTGGTGATGCCCTTGTTCACGAATGGCGCCGATCCGCAGGCCGCGGCGGTGATCGCGCGCTCCTGCACTCTGCTATGGATTGCCGCCGGATATCAATTGTTCGACGGTCTCAATATCAGCAGCAGCGCCAACCTGCGTGGCGCCGGAGATGTTCGCCTCCCGGCACTGATGGTGCTTGCCCTTTCTTGGCTGGTCTTCATTCCATTGGCGCATAGCCTGTCTTTCCCGCCGGGCTCTGGCTGGGTGCATTGGCTGCCGCAGTTCGGCCTGGGCGCCGTGGGTGGGTGGATCGCGGCGCTGATCTATATTTTTTTCCTTGGCCTCATGTTGTGGCTTCGCTGGCGCTCGCGGGCGTGGCAACGCATTTCGTTGTCGCTCAATTGATGCGCAGGACCCTATGGGCCGTGGGGGCCGCGCTGTACCTGTGCTGTGCCGGTCTAGGTGCGGCAGCCGGCACCGCCATTCCCGCCGCCGTGACGCAGACGATGACGGCGCAACGCCTGCCGCCGAACGCGGTCAGCTTCGTGGTACTCGAGGCTGATACGGGCCGTGTCGTGATAAGCCACAATGCGGATACCCCACGCAGTCCCGCCTCCACCATCAAGACGGTCACGACTTACGCGGCACTCGACCTGCTGGGGCCGGCCTACATCTGGCAGACGCGGGCCTATCTTCACGGACCGGATCTGATCCTGCAGGGTGGCGGCGATCCTTACATCACGATGGAGCGATGGTGGAGCTTCGTGCAAGGCTTGCGAAGCCAAGGCTTGAAGTCCATCGACGGCGATATCGTCATCGATAACAGCGCATTTTCGCTGCCCTTGGAGGATCCAGGCGCCTTCGACGGGCGGCCAAACCGCTCATACAATGTACTGCCGGACGCCTTGATGGTGAATTTCCAATCGATCGACTTCAAGTTGTTCGCCGATCCCGACGCTCGCCAAGTGCAAGTGATCGCGAGCCCGGCGCCGGTGAATCTCAATGTCGAAAATCACATCCGTTTCGCCGCAGGACCCTGCAGCCGCTCGGCGGGCAGGGTGGACTTTCAAGTAGCCTCCCCGCAATGGGATCGAGTGGTGTTTTCCGGCACGCTGTCGGCGCACTGCGCGCAACGCAGCTTCGCGCGCACGCTGCTGCAGCCGGCCACGTATGCGTTCGGCACCTTCGTCCAGTTGTGGCGGGAGTCCGGCGGTCAATTCAGCGGCAAATTGCGCATCGAGGCGACACCCGCGGATGCCAAGCCTCTGTTCACATTCGATTCATTGAGCTTGGGCGAGATCGTGCGCCTCACCAACAAGCACAGCAGCAACCTAATGGCACGGCATCTGCTGCTGACGTTGGGCAAGGAGCGCTA
>JAQGOD010000388.1 GCA_028293775.1 Gammaproteobacteria bacterium | reverse complement strand
GTTTCGAAGGTAGCCTTCTGATTCGTGCTCATGCTTAATTCCACTCTGCAGAACGTAGTTCCGTCATTTTTGGCCGACTAATGTAACAGCGAGGAGTGCTCCTTGAGAAGAATCGAGGAGCGGCGGGCGCGGTACGCGGGCACATCCGGCCGCTCCCACTCAAGCTAAACGACGGCGCGCTTGAAAAGTACTATCAGTTCGTTCCAGGCGCGCTCGGCTCCTGCTTCGTTGTAGAGAGGCTTACCGTCAGGCCCCATGGGCATGTCCTTGACACACCATCCGTGCATGCAGCCCGCATAGACCTCTTGCTTCTCCGGCAGATTCGCCGCCTTGAAGGCTTCCGCAAGCTTGATCTTGGCATCGGGCTGGCGCTGATCGTCGTTCTCTGCGATCGCAAAATAGGACTGCGCCTTCATCTGCGGGACTTTCAGGTGCGGGCTGTCCGGCTTGTCCGTGACCAGACCACCGCCGTGGAATGACGCACCGGCACCGACTCGAGTGGGATTCGCCGCGGCTGCTTGCATGGTCATCGGGCCGCCCATGCAATAACCGAAGACGCCGATTTTGGCTTTCCGGTTAACCATTGCTTGGGAGTCGAGAAATTTTACGTACGCCGTCGTGTCGGACATCACGGCTTGATCGGTCAGGGGTTCGCGGACCTTCGCGATTTTGGCGCGATCCTCAGCGCTGGTGAAATCAAGAGTAATCGGCAGGCCCGGGGCTTTGGTGGTGCGATAGAACGGGTTCGGCACGAGCACGGTATAGCCATTGGCCGCGAGACGTTTTGCCATGTCGCGCATCGTCGGTCTGAGCCCGAAAATGTCAACGAACAAAATCGCGCCGGGCCACGCACCCTTGCCCTTGGGATGAATCAATGCAGCATCGCAGTTGCCGCCCGCCGTCGTCACAACGACGTCTGTGTCCACCATGTCCGCAAGCGTGGCCGCAGACGCGCCGGTCGCGGCAGTGACGCCGGCAGCGAGCGATAGCGCCGCAAATTCTCGGCGAGATATCTTGTTTGAGTCGTCGGTCATTTTGGATACCCTCAAGAGCGAAAATATTGGGAAAAGGCGGGCTGAAGTATAGGCCCGCCAACTGCTCGATGAAACGCCCACTCCGCCACGCAGCGGTCGCAAATTTCGCAACATACGGCGATACTGCCGAGCATGGATACATTAAAAGGCAAGACCGCCATCATCACCGGAGCGGCAAGCGGCATAGGACGGGCAAGCGCGATACTGTTCGCCGCGCACGGCGCTGCAGTGCTGGCACTGGACAGAGCGGCTGAGGTGCATGCCACTGCCGAAGCGATCCGCTCGGCGGGAGGCCGTGCCATCGCCGTGGTCGCAGACTCTTCGGCGGAACAGGATGTCGCCGGGGCAGTGGCAACGGCGCTCGACGACTTTGGCAGCCTCGATGTGTGCTATGCGAACGCCGGGATCAGCGGCGGTCTGGTCCCTTTCTTCGAGGAGACAGCCGAGCGCTGGCGAGAGGTGCTGAACATCAATTTGATCGGTACTTTCCTTCTGGCCAAGTACGCCGCGATGCAGATGGTCAAGCAGAAGCGTGGGTCCATCATCTGCACCGCCTCGGTTGCCGGTTTGCGCTCTGGTGCCGGCGGCATTCCGTATAGCGCCAGCAAGGCCGGCGTCATCAGCATGGTGCAGACGGTGGCAAATCAACTGACGGGAACCGGCGTGCGCATCAACGCGGTGTGTCCGGGCCTCATTGAAAGCGGCATGACCCGGCCGATATTCGAGCGCGCCCGCGAGCGCGGCACGGAAAGCAAAATCGGACAGCTCAATCCGCTGCAGCGCTACGGCGTCCCGCAAGAAATTGCGCAGGCTGCACTGTTTCTCGCATCCGATGCCGCTTCGTACATCAACGGCCAAGCCATTGCCGTGGACGGCGGCCTGTCCAGCTCACATCCAATTGTCATCGGGCGCCACTAGCCTCAAAAAAAATGCCGCGGCCAACCATCAAGGGGCGCGGCACTTGTTGCGGCGTTAGTTATCTATTGTTTCTTTTTCACGCTCGGCGCCGGAGTCGCCGCGGCCGTCTTATTCGCCGCAGCCGCCTTGGCTTTCTCGGCGGCGGCAGCTTCGTCCGCTCGCGCGCCCGAGAGAATTCCTTCCAGGGCGTAATTACCCTCATGGCAGGCGTACTCGAATATCCGCCCCTTCGAGGCGCTGAACTCGTATTCGCCGCTCCAAGGACTGTCCCATACCGTCGGATCGACCACGGTGAACTGATACAGAATGCGGTGCGGGCCGACGCGGGTAAAGCGTTCCGTCACTTTCAATTCCTTCCATGCGCCATGCAGCTGGGTAGCCTCGGGAAAGTTGGTCGTTTCAACGACGAGTGTGGGCCCCTCGTACCAACCAATGGAATCGCCCATCCAAGGCCGGGCGCCGTCCGTGCGATGCTTGGCCCCGATATGAATCAGCCGCACGTCGTGCACCATCTCAACCACGATGGCAACCGTGTCCTTGCTCTGAGCAATCTCGTAGTTATTGTTGTAGAGCAAAGGCAGCATCACGGGACCTGCGCTGTAGCCGAACGAGGTCAAACAGCGTTCCCCGACCGTCTGATTCTCTGGATTTTCGCCATAGTGCGCACGCACGTACATGTTGGGCACGACGACGCCGGGCTTAGTGGGTGGAAAGTGGCCGTCCGGCGGGTCGGTGATAAACGATGAACGGGGCTCGCCGTTCACACGCATCACCGTCGATCCAGGGTCGATCCAGGCAGAATTATAGCCGCAGCCGGCACCGCTGAATCCGCGGCCGCACTCATGCGGCAAATCGGTGGTCTTCACTTTCGGGTCGGTGGGCTTGTTGCCATCGCTCACGAGTTTTGCATCTTCGCCTTCGACCTTTTTGACTTCTTCATC
>JAQGOD010000299.1 GCA_028293775.1 Gammaproteobacteria bacterium | reverse complement strand
GCCAGGCCGCTGTTTGTCTGGCGATAGTATTCGACGAAGCCATCGCCGTCCCGATCCCCAAATGTGTCAATCCACTGCAAGGCCGCCAGCGCGTTTGGCCAAAGCTCCCTGACCGTGTCCAGATCTCCGGTGCGCGAGAAATATTCTCCAAGGAGCAGAACGAAAAGGGGCGTGGCGTCGACGCTGCCGTAATATCTGCCAAAAGGGACTTCGCGCAGATTCGCCATTTCGCCGTGACGCATCTCATGCAGAATCTTTCCCGGTTCCGCGTCGCGCTGCGGTTCGAGGCTGGTGGCCTGCGTCGATGCGAGGAATCGCAGCACCCCTTTGGCGATGCTCGGGTCTGCCCACAGCGTCATGAGCGCGGTGATGATGCCGTCACGTCCAAAGGGCGTGCTGAACCAGGGCGTTCCGGCGTAGGGATAGGCACCTAGCGGCGTGTCCGTCACGAGCATGTAAAGGTCCGAGATCGAGCGGCGCACGACTTCATTGAATAGCGAATTGGAACTATCGATACTGGCGGCGCGACTGCTCGATTCGTGCAGCGCTTGCCGCGCATGGCGCATGTGACGGTAAAATGTGCGTCCGCTCCATGCGCTGGCCTCGGCATTGGGCATTCCGACTCTAACGAAAATGCGCCGCACTTGGCGCGGTCTTAAGGTCACTTCAAAAGCTGCCCGCGCGGTGCCCAAAGATTGCGGCTCCGGACAAAACTCCAGCGTCGTGATCCGCTCGATCTGGTCGAGTCCCATGTAACGCAGGACAACCTTGCCGTCGGAGCTTCTCACCGCCGAAGAATCACCGCGGGCCGCGCGATGTTCGCCGCGCACTTCGAACAAGTCGGCAAAATCCGCGCCGAAACACAGCGCGAGGTTGACCCGCAGCGGGTGGTCGCCGAAATTGCGAACCAGCAGGCGCTCATAGCACGCCCCATTCCAGAGAAACTTCAGCCGATGCAAGTGAATTTGCTCGCGGCGAAAGGCGATCTGGTCGCCGATCATAAGATCCGGATTGCTGAGGTCCGCGCTGAACACGGTGTTGTCGTCCTGGATCATTGAACTCAAGAGCAGGGGTCGTGCCTCTTCGAGCAGCAGCGTCAGCTGCGACAGAATGCGGGTGTCGCGGTTATACAACCCTTCTGCGCTGCCGGTTTCGATTCCAATGTCGCCGCGATGATCAAACACCGCAAAGGTGTCGCCGTGTTTCAGCGTGCGCGTGCGCCGTTCCTGGAACGTGGCGCCCGCCGCAATGCTGAACTGCGCCGCCGGTGCCTGGTCTACGGAGGCGCTGGGTTCAGCCACATCGATAAAGACAGAATCGCTCACGGCAGTCTCTCCGTGCAGAAATTACAACACACGCGTCGGTGTCCTGGTGGCGCATGGTCCTACGTTAGGTTGCGTGTTTGAACTGTATCGGTTGGAATGGGTGAAAGCTATTTTTGTCATCGCGAGAGCCTAACAGGAAGATCGTTCATGAGGATTGCACAAGTTGCGCCGTTGATCGAGGCGGTGCCTCCCAAACTTTACGGTGGAACTGAACGCGTGGTGGCTTACTTGACCGATGCATTGGTCGAGCTTGGTCACGAAGTAACCTTGTTTGCTTCCGGCGACAGTAGGACCAAGGCGAAGCTCGCCCCCATTTGGCCGCGTGCACTGCGACTCGATCCGACGATACACGATGCTTTCGTGCCGCTGTTCATGCAGCTCGAAACGGTTGCGCGCCGCGCCCATGAGTTCGACATCATTCATTGTCACTTGGATTATTTTGCCTTCCCGACATTGCGCCTGCTGGGAGTTCCCTCGATAACCACCCTGCACGGGCGCCTCGACCTTCCGGAACTCGCCGCCTTGTACAGGCTGTACCATGATATTCCCGTGGTATCGATTTCCGACGCGCAGCGCCAGCCATTGCCGGAGGCGAACTACGCGGCAACCATCCATCATGGCTTGCCGCAGAAGTCTCTCGCTCCAGGCCCCGGCGGCGGCTATTTGGCATTTCTCGGTCGCATTTCACCGGAAAAGGCTCCCGATGCGGCCATCCGCATCGCCAAGCGTGCCGCCATGCCGCTGAAGATCGCGGCGAAGGTGGACAAAGTCGACCGTGAGTATTTCAAGACCAAAATTGAACCGCTGCTGTCTCAGGCGGATGTGGAGTTCATAGGGGAAATTGGCGAGCACCAGAAATCTGAATTTCTCGGTAACGCGGCTGCGTTGCTCTTCCCCATCGACTGGCGAGAGCCGTTTGGCCTGGTGATGATCGAGGCGATGGCGTGCGGCACACCTGTCGTGGCATTCAACAACGGCTCGGTTCCGGAGGTTCTGGAAAATGGACTCACTGGCTTTATCGTCAAGTCCGAGGAGGAGGCCGTTAGGGCGCTGCAAGATATTTCTTGCTTGGATCGCGGCCGAATCCGCGCCGAATTCGAGAGGCGCTTCACGGCGCATCACATGGCGCAAAACTATTTGAAGTTATATTCGCGCTTGGTGAAGAGCCGATGCACTGACGGCGCAGCCAACGGCCCGGAATATTTGCCGCTGTCAGTGAGCGCGCAATCCGCGGGGATTCAATCGCATACGCGATTCCCTGCTAGCATGGAGGGCTAGTCCGGCTGATTGTGGGAGTGAGCGTGTGACCTGGCGGGGATGGGCGGCCTTTGCGGCCCTCGGGATCATTTGGGGATTGCCCTATTTTTTTATCAAAGTCGCAGTTCAGGAAGTCTCCCCGCTTCTCCTGGCCTGCAGCCGTCTGATGCTTGCCACCGCGATATTGATGCCGGTTGCATGGCGGCGCGGAGCGCTGCGTACGCTCGGCAAGCATAAGGCGGCGATTTTTGCATTTGCGTTGGTGGAGTTTGCAATTCCTTTTTCCTTGATCTCGCTCGGCGAGCGATGGATCAGCTCTTCGGTCACAGGAATTCTCATAGCCATGGTGCCGCTGTCCATCGCATTGATTCAGCGTTTCTTTGGCATTCGCGAGTCCTTGGGTCGGTGGCGAATGGTCGGGCTGGCGATGGGGTTTCTCGGCGTGGCAGCGCTGTTGGGGACGGGTTCGGTTTCCGGGTCCCTCGGCTGGCTCGGAGTGGGATGCATGGTGATCTCAACCCTGTGCTACGCGGTCGGGCCTTTGATCATTCAACGGCACATGCACGGTTTGGATTCGATTGGGCCCCTGGCGGTCAGCCTGCTGGTCGCCGGTGGCATCTTGTTCATCCCAGCCATACTTCAGCTGCCGCGGAGTTTGCCGTCCGCCGCGGCACTCGCATCGATCGCCGTCTTAGGGGTAGTTTGCACCGCCGTGGCGATGTTGCTGATGTTTTACTTAGTGCATCATGCCGGCGCCTCCCGGGCAACGGTCATTACCTACATTAACCCGGTGGTGGCGACGCTCCTCGGCGTCCTGGTGCTGCACGAACATCTCGGCATTGGGGGCGCCATCGCTTTTGCGCTCATTCTGCTCGGCTCGTGGCTCGCGACACGGGGCAGGGTGGTGCCCGCTCGCGAGGCGACGTTAAACGCGTGAATCCCAGCAGTTATGCCAGCCTGCCGGAGCGCTTTTATGCTCGAGTTGCGCCGACGCCGGTAGCCGGGCCGCGCATGATCAAGTTCAACCATGCGTTGGCCGCCGAGTTGAACTTAGGGTT
>JAQGOD010000351.1 GCA_028293775.1 Gammaproteobacteria bacterium | reverse complement strand
CAGGAGATTTCGGTGACTAACAAAATCAGTGGTCTTGCAGCAGCTGAGCCGATCGTGCCCACCAAGGCCTCGGGCAGCAACGTCGTTGCAACTGACAAGTCGCTTGTCGATGGTTCAGCATCTGCCGTTTCGACGACACAGACCTCGGATCACGTTACCCTGACCGATTCCGCCCGCTCCATGCAGAAAATCGAAGAAGCGGTTGCCAAGTCTCCGGTGGTGAATGCCGACAAAGTAGCGGCCGTGAAGCAAGCCATCAACTCGGGCACCTATCAAATTAACGCCGCGCAAGTCGCCGGCAAGTTGCTGCAATTCGAGCGCGGTCTGAAGTAGACCCGAATATGCTTCCCGATTCCCTTCGTCTCGAAGAATTGCTGGATCGCGAGATCGAGGTTGCGCGCTCTCTCAGCGCTACGTTGGCCGCAGAGAAGGCAGCGCTCACGGGCGATTCACCTCAAGCGGTCGAACAGAGCGCCGCGGAAAAAATTCGCCTGTTCGGAACCATTGAAAAGCTCGAAGAAGAACGCCGCGCGCTGTGTCCCAACCCGGCCGATGCGGGCATTGCGGCAGGCGTCGTGCAGCGTTGGCGCGCTCTCATGGAACTGATGGCCGGCTGCCGCAACGCGAATGAAGTCAACGGCCACATCATTCACGTACGCCAGCACCAAGTTCGCCAACTCCTCGACATCGTGCGCGGCGGTCCCTCGATCACGTACGACCCGCAGGGTAAGACTTTCGCGAAGGCGCTGCGCGCCCTAGCGCGGGCTTGATTCATGTTAGTGCTTAGCCGCCGTGCCGATGAGTCCATCGTCATACAGCCTGCGGACGGTGCGGATTCGAACATCACCATGGCACAGCTGTTTGCCAATGGTCCGATCCAAATCACGTTGCTGGGCGGAACCGGCCGCCGCATAAAAATGGGAATCGAGGCTCCGGAGCAACTCTCCATCCGCCGCAAGGACGTCGAGTAAGACGCCTCGGTCTTGACCGCGCTGCGGTCGAGCTTTACTTATCGGCCCCTGCGCCTTACATATTTTTGCCGCCGTTGTCGAGCCCTGCGTTCTCGCCAAGGAATGTGCATAATGGCGTTCTTAAATCACAATCAACCTAAAGAGATCGTACGGATGGAGCGTCGACTGCACACCCGTCACCGAGCGCGCACAACCGTGTACGTGGTGATGTCCGGCCGGAAGAGCCGCATCTGCAAAGCAAAGAATTTGAGCGCCAACGGCGTGTTTGTCGAAACGGAAAACCTTGGCCTGCGCAAAGGACAGCAAGTCCAGTTGGCCTTCGCCATTAACTTAGGTTTAGTTACAAAAATTCATCGCCGCACGGCAATAGTCGCCCATGTCACCCGCGGCGGCACCGGCCTCATGATGGAGCAGTTCGCGGGCCGCTGAACTTGACACGTCCTGTAAACTTACAGGAATGCCACCCTTCGATCCCCCTCGCTCGGACGCGATCCGCATCCGCGGCGCGCGCCAGAACAATCTAAGGAATTTAGATCTAGATCTGCCGCTCAACGAACTCATCGTCGTAACGGGCGTGAGCGGATCTGGAAAATCATCGTTGGTGTTCGATACGCTTTATGCGGAAGGGCAGCGCCGCTATGTCGAGACCTTTTCGCCGTACGCGCGGCAGTTCTTGGATCGGATGGACAAGCCCCAGGTCGACCGCATCGAAGGTATTCCGCCCTCGATCGCGATAGATCAAACCAATCCGGTCCGCACTTCGCGTTCCACCGTCGGCACGATGACGGAACTCAACGATCACTTAAAATTGCTGTTCGCGCGCGCCGCGGTTTTACACTGTCGGGGCTGCGCCCGTCCGGTGCGCCGCGACACGGCCGCCAGCATTCACCAGCAGCTGGCCGCCCTCGCCGCCGAGCATGGCGATCCGCTTTTGATCCTGAGCTTTCCGGTGCCCACACCTGAGAATTTCACCGAGGCGGAAATCAAGAGGCTGCTCGCCAGCCAGGGTTATACGCGCATCCACGAGCAGCGCGGCGCCACCCTGCAGGTCATTCAGGACCGGTTTCGCTGGTCAGCGGTGGAGGCCGCGCGCGCCGGCGACGCCATCGAGGCGGCGCTTAGAGTGGGTCAAGGCCGCATCGACGTGTTTCCCGTGCGCGAGGGGGCGCAGCCCGCGCCCCGATCGCCGTGGCGATTCTCCACGGGACTGCACTGCCCCGATTGCGACATCCATTACAAGGAGCCCAGCCCCAGTACCTTTAGCTTCAATTCGCCGCTAGGCGCGTGCGACACATGCCGTGGCTTCGGCCGCAGCATCGGAGTCGATTATGGGCTGGTCATCCCGGACTCCGCGTTGAGCTTGCGCCAAGGCGCCATCAAGCCCTGGCAAACGGAGTCTTATAAGGAATGCCAGACGGATCTTGAGCGATTCGCGCGCAAGCGAGGCGTACCGCTGGACACCCCCTGGCGGCAACTCAGCGAGGCACAGCGCTCCTGGGTCATCGAAGGGGAAGGCGAATGGACCAAGAGTGTTTGGTATGGCGTGCGGCGCTTTTTCGCATGGCTGGAGACCAAAGCCTACAAAATGCACATTCGCGTGCTGTTATCGCGCTATCGCTCGTACACCGAATGTTCCGGCTGCCGCGGCGCACGCTTGAAACCCGAGGCACTGCTGTGGCGCATCGGCAGCAGAGGCTTGAACATTCGCGACATGATGCTGCTGCCGATAGAGGACAGCCGAACATTCTTTGCAGCCTTGCAATTGCCGGCGCCGCTCGACGAGGCTACGGATCTGTTGCTCAAGGAGATTCGGGCACGCCTTGGGTATCTTTGCGACGTGGGTCTGGGGTACTTGAATCTCGATCGACAGTCGCGCACCTTGTCGGGCGGCGAGGTGCAGCGGATCAATCTCACCACGGCGCTCGGTACCTCGCTGGTCAATACCCTCTTCGTTCTGGATGAACCTTCCATCGGCTTGCATCCGCGCGACGTCGAACGCATCGTCGGGGTCATGCGCCGCCTGCGCGATGCGGGCAACACGTTGGTCGTCGTCGAGCACGATCCGAAGGTCATTCAGGCCGCCGATCGCGTGCTCGACATTGGGCCTGGACCTGGCGAACACGGCGGCGAGATTGTGTTCTATGGGCCCTTGCGCGAACTCAAGGCTGCCCGAGGATCGCTTACCGCCGACTATTTATTTGGCCGCAAGGACACCGCGGCAATGCGTCCCGTGCATGCCAGGCCTCCGGCCGCAGGCGCTGTGCGGATCGAAGGCGTCACGGAACACAATCTCAAGAACATCGATGTTTCGATCCCGCTTGGCCGCCTGGTGTGCGTGACCGGTGTCAGCGGCTCGGGAAAATCCAGCCTCGTGCACGATGTGCTTTATCCGGCACTGCTGCGCCTCAAGGGCAAACCCACGGAAAATCCGGGAGCGCACCGCGCCCTCGTAGGTGCGGAGCTCATCGATGAGGTTGTGATGGTGGACCAGAGCCGCATCGGCCGCACCACCCGCTCGAACCCCGCCAGTTACGTCGGCGCCTTCGATGCCATTCGCGATTTGTTCGCGCGCTTGCCGGAAGCGCTTGAGCGCAAGTATACGGCCGGCACATTCAGCTTCAACGCCGGCAACGGACGCTGTCCCACGTGCGGCGGCAACGGCTTTGAGCACGTCGAGATGCAGTTCCTGTCGGACGTGTATCTGCGCTGTCCCGATTGCGACGGCCGCCGCTATCGAGCCGAGGTGCTGGAAGTCAAACTGGCGCGCGGCGATTTTTCGCCCAAGAGCATTGCCGATGTACTCGACCTCACGGTATCCGAGGCGCTGGCGTTTTTCTGCAAAGATCCCGAAGTATGCCTGCGTCTGGCACCCTTGGCGGAAGTCGGACTCGATTACCTGCGGCTGGGGCAGCCCGTCCCCACGCTTTCGGGCGGCGAGGCGCAACGCTTGAAACTGGCGGGTCACCTCGCGGACAGTGCGGTGCGGCTGAATTCTCCCAAGAAAGCGGCGGCGGCCAAACCGAGTAAGAATGGGCCGCGCCGTGGTTCACTGTTCTTATTCGATGAACCGACCACGGGCCTGCATTTCGACGATGTCGCCAAGCTCTTGCGCGCTTTTGGAAGGTTGATCGAGGCCGGCCATTCGCTGCTGGTGATCGAACACAACCTCGA
>JAQGOD010000348.1 GCA_028293775.1 Gammaproteobacteria bacterium | reverse complement strand
GCCACTATTCGAGGGAAATTTCGCTCACAGAGTCTCTGCAGCCGGACACCATCGCTGACTACTCCAAGCGAGCGACGGGCGAAAAATACCTCATCAATCCCAATAAGGATCGCTGACCGAGAGAATTTGGAGAACTGATGGGCAGAATCCGCGCGTGTACGCACCTCAAGAGCGTCAGACATGTTAGTCCCTCGGGCAAGGGCTGCGTGGAATGCCTGGCGAGCGGTGACACGTGGGTGCATTTGCGGTTATGCCGAAGCTGCGGCCATGTGGGTTGTTGCGATGACTCGAAAAATCGCCACGCGCGTACGCATGCCGCCGCTACGGGGCATCCCATCATTTCCTCCTTTGAGCCCGGCGAGGAGTGGAGTTGGTGCTTCGTCGATGAAATCGAAGTGCAATTGAATTGATAATTCCAAGGGGTCACGTAAGGTAGGCACGAGGAGTAACGAACATGAAACGCATCACCCAGCTTGCTAGTTTTGTATTGTGCATGTTTGCCGCCGTGGGCATCGCCAACGCCGACAAATACGATGACACCGTTGCGTTGTTTAAGAATGCCGGCGAAAGCGCCGTATTTTTCAAGGAGAGTTATGGTCATGCGGTGTTTCCCGACATCGGCGAAGCGGGCCTGGTGGTGGGAGGAGCCTACGGCAAGGGCCGTGTGTATGTGCACGGAAAATATGTGGGCGATGCATCGATGAAACAACTCAGCGTCGGTTTTCAAGCGGGCGGTCAAGACTACAGCGAGATCATTTTCTTCAAGGACAAACGCGCCTTCGATGAGTTCGCATCCGGCAAGTTCGAGTTCTCGGCCGGTGCCAAGGCCGTGGCCATTACCGCCGGCGCCAGTGCGAGCGCGGGCACCAATGGCGTGAGCTCCGGCGCCAGTGCCGGTAAGAAAGATGCCGTCACCGACGGGGATTGGAATGGCGGCATGGCGGTGTTCACGATTGCCAAGGGCGGCTTGATGTACGCGGCTGCTGTGGCGGGCCAGAAATTCGAGTTCAAGCCTCGCGGAGCGGGCTGAAAAATCAAACGCTGATCGGGAGAGGGATGAAAAAGCGCTGCGCAGACGCGCGATTCAGTGTGTCGATCACATTGTGCTTCATTATAGGGTTGCTGACTTTGGCGTGCGCGCCTGTGCGCGCGGCCGACCCGAGCGGCAAGCCCGTCGACGGTACGAGAATTGCCAATGCCGATAAGGAACCCGGCAATTGGCTCACGTATGGGCGCACCTACAGCGAACAACGCTATAGCCCGCTGGCACGCATCAATGACAAGAACGCCCGCAATCTCGGTCTTGCGTGGTTTGCCGACCTTGATACCAATCGGGCTCAGGAAGCGACGCCTTTGGTAGTGGACGGGACCCTGTACATATCGACGGCATGGAGCCTGGTCAAGGCCTATGATGCGCGAACGGGCCGGCTGCTCTGGGCTTACGACCCGCAGGTGCGCCGCGAGCTGGGCGTGAATGCGTGCTGCGATGTCGGCAATCGAGGCGTTGCGGCCTGGAATCATAAAATATTCGTCGGTGCTTATGACGGACGGCTGATCGCGCTCGACGCCGCGACCGGCACGTCGGTATGGAGCACGCAGACCGTCGATACCAACAAGCCGTACACCATCACGCAAGCACCCCGGGTCATCAATGGCCGGGTCATTATCGGCAACAGCGGCGGTGAATACGGGATGCGAGGTTACATTTCCGCTTACGACGCGGAGAGCGGGAGGCTAGCCTGGCGCTTCTTTACCGTCCCCGGAGATCCGTCCAAACCTTTTGAAAATGAGGCGATGGCGCGGGCCGCCAAGACCTGGTCGGGCGAGTGGTGGAAGCTCGGCGGCGGGGGCCCGGTATGGGATGCGATTTCTTACGATCCGCACCTCAACCTGCTCTATTTCGGCGTGGGCAATGGCACACAGTGGGCACGCTCGGCGCGCAGCGCGGGCAAGGGCGACAATCTCTATCTGGCCTCCATCGTCGCACTGCATGCCGATACTGGGCAATATGCTTGGCACTACCAGGCGACGCCCGGCGAGGAATGGGATTTCGACGCCGTTCAGCAATTGGTCCTCGCTGATCTTAAGATCGACGGAAAGGAGCGCCAGGTGTTGATGCAGGCCAACAAGAATGGATTTTTCTACGTGCTGGATCGCAGGAACGGCGCGCTGATCTCCGCAAGGGCCATCGTGCCGGTCACGTGGGCAAGCGGCATTGACCTCAAAAGCGGGCGCCCCCTGGAGAACAAGGATGCCCGCTACAACGACACCGGCAAACCGGTTGAAGTCAAGCCGGGTCCGTTGGGGGCGCACAGCTGGCAACCCATGGCCTTCAATCCCAAGACCGGTTTGGTGTACATCCCGGCACAGCAAGTTTCGACGCGATATATACCGTTGCCGCCCCTACCCGTAGCCCCGATCGGCTGGAATCTCGGCGTCGCTTTGGCTTCAACGCCCACACCCGTCGAAGGGTTTCTGCTTGCCTGGGATCCGTCGCGGCAGCGCGAAGCGTGGCGCGTTTCGTACCAGGGTCCCTGGAACGGCGGCGTCGTCACCACAGCGGGCAACATCGTTGCGCAGGGAGACGCCGCGGGCAATTTCAATGTCTATCGGGCGGATAGCGGCGAGAAGCTCTGGTCGATGTATGCGCAGTCGGGGATCATTGCCGGGCCCAGTACATTCGAAGCCGGCGGCGAGCAATACATCGCCGTGTTGAGCGGTTGGGGCGGGAGCTATGCGTTGAGCGGCGGCAAGGCCGCGGCGATGTCCGGTAATTTGCGCAATGTCAGTCGACTGTTGGTTTTTAAGGTCGGGGGTACCGCGACGCTACCGCCGCTCGAACCGCGTTCCTTCGTCATCAACCCTCCACCGGAGCCCTCGGATGCCGCATCCATCGCGCGAGGCGAGCCCTTGTACGACCAGTATTGCAGTGCTTGCCACGGTGAGCATGCCGTCGGCGGAGGCGTCGTTCCGGATTTGCGTGCATCGAACTTTTTGGGCATGGATTTCTTTTACAACATCGTACTGGATGGGGCGTTGAAGGATGCCGGCATGGCCTCATTCAAGAGCGCGCTCAGCCGCGATGATGCAGCCGCAATTCGCAGTTTCGTCATTCACCAAGCCAACCAAAACAAGACAGCGGAATAGGTCCGTTTTGGCATCGACGCCACGCAAATCAAACCGTAAGAAAGACCTTACACATGTTCAATCTTTGCAGGGGTAGCGCTCGCGTCCTAATTATTTGAGTATCGGCTCCGAGTACGCATTTGGGCGGCAACGCTCTTTCAAAATCGTTAACTATAAGGGGCATGACATGGGACGCGGAATCTTGCTTTGGATGCTGGGAGTTCCTCTTCCGATCATTCTTCTGCTGGCGATGTGTTCACACCGCTGAGGAGAGTATCGTGGAACAAATAATAACTCCGGGACCGGCGATCATTACCGCGGATCCTTCCTCCTCGCCTGCCAAATCCGCTGCATCCTGGCCGTCGATTATTGCCGGCGCATTCGTTGCCGTGTCGGCGACGCTGATCCTGGTCACCTTGGGTTCCGGGATCGGTTTCGCCTCGGTTTCACCTTGGACTAATCAAGGTGTTTCCGTGACTACGTTCGCAATCAGCAGCGCAATCTGGTTGATCCTCACTCAATGGATTTCCGCTGGGTTGGGGGGATACATTGCCGGCAGGCTGCGCACGCGGTGGGCGGGCGTTCATACGCATGAGGTCTTTTTTCGCGATACAGCGCACGGGCTCATTACTTGGGCAGTAGCGACGGTTTTGGTCGCCGGGGTGTTGACCAGCGGTGTGATGTCAGGCGCCGGCGCAGCAGGTCACGCAGCAGCACAGGTCGCATCGGCGGGTGTCCAAGGGGCAGCCGCGGGAGCCGCGCCCGACTCGGCGTACACCTTGGACAAGCTATTCCGGCCAGCGGGGCAGAGCACCGGCGGGTCGGGATCCAACAGTGTTGACCCTCGAACCGAAACGGCCCACATCATCGCAAATGCCGTTGCCACCGGCAGTGTGCCTGATGCAGACCGGGCCTATCTGGTCGATCAGGTTGCAGCACGCACCGGAGTCTCTCAGGCGGAAGCGCAGGCGCGGGTAGATAATTTCATTTCCACGGTGATGCAAACACAGGCTAAGCTCAAGGCCGAGGCGGATGCGGCGAGAAAGGCCGCAGCGCAAGCATCCATTTATCTTGCTTTGTCCATGCTGATTGGCGCCTTCATAGCCAGCGTTTCGGCGGCTGTGGGCGGCCGGCTCCGGGATGAACACATTTGACGCGCGGGAGTGAATGATGCATTCAACTAACCAGGACTCAACTGACGGACTGCACGACCTGTTCAGCCAAACGGAAAAGCTGTTGGCCGAGTTGGCCGATGAGGATACGCCGGAAATCCAGAAGCTACGGCACAAGCTGGGTAAATCGATGGCGCAGGCCAAGGATGCGCTTGAGGATATGGCGCCGGCGGCAAATGGGCCTTCGACGCATGTGAAGGTTCGCCATGTCGCAGCTTCTTTCAACGACTATGTGCGAAATTATCCGTGGCTGGCGCTCGCCACGGGGGTGCTGGTCGCCTCCACTATCGGGATTCTCTCAACCCGCGCAACGCGCCGGTCAATGGATCATTGACCCGGATTCTGTGCGTTGCGGCGGTCCTTTTGGTATCGACCGCCAGCACCGCGGATGCCGGCACCTCAACTCCTGCCGCCGCAGCGCCGGGCGCGGCCGGTGCGCCGCTGAGCCTTCCCTGGAAGCTCACCGCGGGCGAGTACGCCTACGCGACTTACTTTGGGACCGACGTGAATCTTCGCTGGCGCGAAAATGATACGAGCGGCTGGGTCGGCGCATATTCCGACCAGGTATTCGGCACGCAGGTGAGAGTTGGCGCCGATACCTCGGTGAACCTAGCGAAGTATGTGCAGTTGCAGCCTTCGCTGCAGGCGGCTTCGCGGGGATTTCTCGGTGGCAGCATCACTATGCAGGTCGGCGGGGATTGGTACGGGCTCGTCGGTTTCGGCCGCACAGATGCTCGGCCGTACTTCAACCTCAATTTCGATCCGAACGATGCCTTGACCTTTGGGGCAGGCCATCATGCCGAAAACGGGATCAGTTATCTGGTATTTGTCGTTGCCGACGACCGCTTCCACACGCGGCAACAAGACTGGCATACGAATGTGCAAATCCCGTTTGGCGACTCGCACGCGACTTTGGACGTGCTGCGGAAAAGCGGATTGACCGATGCCGGACCCATCACCGGCTGGGGTTTCAGCGCTAACTGGGATTGGCCGCGATACTTCGTGCGCATCGCTTACGATCCTCACCAAAATTTCTCGAGCCAAGACGCCTGGCGTTTCGGTTCCGGCTTGCGATTCTAGGCGATAGGACGGGTCTGACGCTGTTTGCTCATTGATGCGGGACAGCGGCGGTCGAGTCCGCCCGATACAGTGCGCGCTCACATAGGAGACTTCCATGAGCCGCACCGTCGGTGAGTTGCTAACGTCGACGCTGGCTGAACTCGGCGTGAACCAGGTCTTCGGAATCGTCGGCGACGCTTTAAACCCCTTCACCGACGCCATCCGCCGCGACCCAAACGTCCATTGGCTGGGCGTCCGGCATGAGGAAGGCGCCGCGCTTGCGGCAAGCGGCCAGGCGAAGCTGACGGGTCGGCTCGGGGTTTGCGCGGGGACTACCGGGCCCGGGGCAAACCATCTCCTTCCGGGATTGTATGAGGCCAGTCATGACCACGCGCCCGTGCTGGCCATCGGCGGCGATGTGCCGACAAACATGGCGGGCATCGATTATTTGCAGGCGGCCGACCATGTCCAAGCGTTTCGCGACGCCTGCGTGTATGCCGCCTCGGTAAATTCCGCCGACGGCGCAGCCGGGCAGATTCATGAGGCGATCGCGGCGGCGTATGGATCGCGCGGCGTCGCTCTGCTCAACATCCCGCAAGATGTGTTCGGCGCTAAAACTTCCGAGTCGGTCAGGAGCCTGGCGACGCTGCGTCAGCGACCTGAAATTTCTCCGGCTCCTGTCGACTTGGAGCGTGCCGCGCGCCTGATCGATGGCGCCACATCGGTCGTGCTCTTCGTGGGTTTCGGTGCGCATTCTGCAAAACTTGAGATTGCGGCGCTCGCGAGAAAGCTCAATGCCCCCATCGTGCACACATATCGCGCGCTCGATTTATCTCCGTTCGATGATGAGCAAGTGATCGGCGGCCTGGGCCTGATCGGCTCCAAAGCGGCGTACGACGCAGTCCACGCTTGCGATGTTCTCGTCATGATCGGCAGCGATTACCCCTATAGCGAATTTCTCCCCCAGAAAGCGCAAGTGATACAGATCGATGAGCGTGCCAATGTCATCGGTCGGCGGCTGCCGGTGGCGCAAGCCATCGTTGGCTCGAGCAAGCCGAGCGTCATCGGCTTGCTCGAGCGCGTGAAGTTAAAAAACAATGATCGCTTCTTGCGCTCGGCGCAAAAGGATTGGCAATCCTGGATCAGCATGTTGGACCAGAAGGCGGATCTGGGGAGGAGCAAGGAACGCATCCACCCGCAAGCGCTGGCACGCGTCGTCAGCGATCTTGCGGCGAGCGATGCCGTCTTCTGCGTCGACACCGGCGAGGTCACTTTGTGGACCGCGAACTGGCTGCGCCCGCGGGATCAACAGAAGATTACGGGGTCGTTCAACAATGCAGCCGTGGGTGTGGCATTGGGACTCGCTAACGGCGTACAGGCGCTCGATACAAAACGGCAGACCATAGTCATGTGCGGCGATGGCGGCTTTGGTATGTTGATGCAGGAGTTTTTCACTTCGGTGCAGCACGGGCTACCGGTAAAGGTGTTCATTTTCAACAATGGCGGCTGGGGACTCGTGCATCTGGAAATGGAAGAGGCGGCCTTGCCAGTGTTCACCCAAGGCGCCGTGTTCAAGAACCCGGATTTCGCCCTGTTCGCGCAGGCTTGCGGCGCTCGAGGATTTCGCGTGACGCAACCCCAGGCGCTGCGGGAAACCGTGGCGCAGGCATTGGCAGCGCCGGGTCCGGTGATCGTGGACGTGGCGGTGGATCCCGCCGAAATACCCTCGATGCCGCACATTGAGCTCGATAAGGTATGGAAGTTCGGCATCGGTAAAATGCGCGAAGCGCTCATCCGCTCGTAGTCGCGAGACAACAACTCGACTAAGATCCGGCGGCATGAGTACATCAGCCGCACCCTTGGACGGCATCACCGTCCTGGATTTCTCGCATGCCCTTGCCGGACCTTATTGCACCATGCTGATGGCGGCCTACGGCGCCGAGGTGATCAAAGTGGAGGGCCCGGAGGGCGACATCGGCCGCACCTGGGGTCCTCCGTTTCATGGCGCCGACGCTTCTTATTTCGTCGGCCTGAATAGCGGCAAGCAGAGCCTGGCAATCGATTTAAAGACCTCGGAAGGTCTGGATGCCTGCCGCAAACTAGCCGCCAAGGCTGATGTTTTAATCGAGAATTTCCGACCCGGGACCATGAACCGGCTGGGGCTGGACTACGCCTCATTGTCCGCGGCAAATCCACGACTCATTTATGTATCCATTTCCGGTTATGGACAGACCGGTCCACGGCGCTTGGAGCCGGCCATGGACCTCATCATTCAGTCTGCCTCAGGTCTCATGAGCATTACGGGGACGGCGGCGGGCGAGACGGTCAAGACGGGCCACTCGATCGCGGACATCACGGCGGGGTTGTTCTCGTTGATTGGCACGATGCTGGCGATAGAAGCGCGGCACCGCACCGGCCGCGGTCAATTCGTGGATGTCTCCATGATGGACACGGTGATGTCGACCATGCTCCCGAGCTTTGCGCGCTACCTCGCCTCTGGGATGGTCCCAAAGCCGATGGGCACGTTGTTCGAAGGCATCGTTCCTTATCGAAATTTCGTATGCGCTGACCGGGAAATAACCGTCGCTGTCGCGAGCGACAAGCTGTGGAAAAGCTTCTGCGAAGCGAGCGGCAGGGCGGACCTTGCGGACAACAGCGACTACAAGACCAATCCCCTGCGGGTGAAGAATCGAGCGGTCCTTGAGCCGATATTGGAAGCCATGTTTCGTTCTCGCCCGGCGGAAGAATGGGTGCGGTTACTCTCCCAGTCCGGCGTGCCGGCCACCGTGGTGCGAAACCTCAAAGAGGTCATCGAAGATGAGCAGACAAGCGCGCGCAACATGACACCGACAGTGCAGCATCCAGTCGCGGGCGCTATACGTGTGCTCGGTGTGCCCGTACAGCT
>JAQGOD010000296.1 GCA_028293775.1 Gammaproteobacteria bacterium | reverse complement strand
CCCAAGGACAGGAAGCGCGTGCGCACCCAGCCGCGGATGCCCACCGCGGCGGCGACGGTACCTCCCCAGATTTTCTCGAGCGCTTCTTCGAGCGCAGCGAGCACCGTGGTCGCGCCGATCAACAAGGTGACGATGCTGGTGAGGGTCGCCACCAGGCCTTGAGTCTGTTGCGAACTTTGCATGGCGTTCAGCAGCACCTTGGCCGTGGCCGGTCCAAACAGTCCTTGCAACTGCGCGCCGATCTGGCCGTACGCGGCATTTTTGCCGACGATCAGCGCCGCCCCGGTCAACAAAATGATCAAGAGCGGCGCCAAGGAAAAGGCAGAATAGAAAGCCAGCGCCGCTCCGGTGGTGGAGGCGTTGTCCGAACTCCAGTAACGCGCCGCGCACCGGCTTAGCTCAAAGGTCTTGCGGATGAAATTCACGGGGTCGCATTATCCCATGCGGCCTGTGAACCAGTTCCGCCGCGCTTGACTTATGGCGCTTTGACTTAAAACCGGAACCGCTCAGTCGAGCCGCAAAGCGCTTGATTTGCCGGGCTTTAAGCAAATCCTGATGTCGCTGCATACTTACGTCGGCTTCCGACGACATGCCTTCGCGGTCCGCGCTTACGTACCATGGACTCGTCAAATTCACATCGGGTGACGCGCGTGTCGACTAATCTGACTTATGCCGCTGAGGCCGCTTCGGGCAAAACGTTGGAGGCGTTGGCTCAGGTCATCATGGCCTTGGCGCCGGAAGTCTCCAGCGTGTCGTTCCACGATTTCGCCGCGGACACCTTGTGGCTGAGCGACGATTTTCTGCTGCCGGAGGATCATCAGCTGGTCGAGGATTCGATCTCCAGCGATTCGGCCGGCAATATGGAATTCACTTACGCGCCCCGCGAGGACGGCAATTACTCGCTGGCCATACCGGTGCGCGACGGCAAGGGCGCCATCAACGGTGCGGTGCGCATGAGCATCGATGCCGGGGTCAGGGACACGCGCACCGATGAAACCCTGCAGCAAAAGCTTGCGCCCGTGTTCACCTGCCTGTCGGCGGAATTCGAAAGGCGCCAAGGGTTTCCGCTGCTCATCAGCGAGGATACCCACGAGGGCACCATGATCCAAAACGCGTTGCATGCCGAGCGCTACGAGCTGTTCCTGCAGCCGATCTGCTCGCTGCACGACTATGTCGGCCTGGCGCACTACGAAGTGCTGTTGCGCCTGCGCACGGCGGACGGCACGCTGGTAACGCCCAAGGATTTCTTCGAGCGCGCCGCGCAGCAGCGCCTGATGCCGAGCATCGACCGTTGGGTGGTGCGCACCGTGCTGGTCTGGCTCGCCAAAAATCGCAAGCGCTGGTCGCGCGTGCCCTCGGTGTTCTCCATCAACTTGTCCGCGCAGTCCATCACCGATGAGCGATTCATCGGCTTCTTGGAAGCGTGCGTGACCAAGAGCGGCGTGCCCCCGCAAGCACTGTGCTTCGACATCACCGAGCGCTACGCCTCCTCGGGCAACATCAGCGTGAGCGAATCCATGCGCCGCCTCGAGGCCTTGGGCTGCGAAGTCGCGCTGGATGATTTCGGCGCCAATTCGCCCGCGTACGGGTATTTACGCTCGATACCCGCGCACTATTTCAAGATCGACAGCTCCTTGATCGGCGCAGCACCCACCGACCGCGTGGCGCGGGCCATGATTTCCGCCATCGTGCGCATGGCGAGCGACTTAGGCGTGCAGACCGTGGCCGAATCAGTGGAATCGGACGTGCAGCTGCAAGCGGTGCGCTCCCTGGGCGTGGACTATGCGCAAGGCTATTTGCTGGGCAAGCCAACATCCCTCAGCGGATTCGACTTCAGCTTAGGGCCCGTCAATTGAGGCGATCGACTCACCAAACCCAATCGAGTCATGAGAGTTACCAGTTGGGGTTGGGGAGTTCGCTGAAGACTTCTTGCAACGCGAAGCCCCACATTGCGTGGATCATCTTGAAGTATTCGTTGTTCTCGTCGATGCTGATGTGCGACGCCACTCGAAGCTCGTCGCGCTTGATGATGGCGAGGTCCAAGGGCGGGCCCACGGACAGGTTGGAGCGCATGGTGGAGTCCATGGACACCAGCGCGCACTTGGCGGCCTGGGCCAAGCTCGAGCTGCGGGTGATCACCCGGTCGATGATGGGCTTGCCGTATTTGGACTCGCCGATCTGAAAATACGGCGTTTCGATCGAGGCCTCGATGAAGTTGCCCGCCGAATAAATGTGAAACAGGCGCGGCTCTTCGCCCTTGATCTGGCCGCCCAAGATGAAGTTGCCGTTGAAATCATAGCCATGCTCCTTCAAGTCCAGCGCATCGCGCTGATAAATCGAGCGCAGGGCATCGCCCACGACTCGTGCGGCGTTGAACATGTTGCTCGCCGCCATGAGGGGCGTGGGCTCGCCGAGTTCGTTCGGGGTCTCGAGCAAGTTCACCACCGCTTGGGTGATGCCCAAGTTGCCGGCCGACATGAGCACCAGCGCGCGCTCGTGCGGATGCTGGAAGGTCTGCATTTTACGAAAGGTATTGATCTGATCGACGCCGGCGTTGGTTCGCGAGTCGGACAACATCACGAGACCGGTGTCGACCAGCAGGCCGACGCAGTAAGTCATGGGCAAATTCTACTCTACTGCTGTTGTGCCGATTCGGCCACGAGCACGTTGGCCTCCATTTTCTCGCCGCCGCCGCCCTGGCGCATGCCGCGCACCGGCGCCGCGTCCAGATAATCGCGGCCCACGGCCAGCCGGCAATAGGTTCTGACCGCCGGGCGCTTATGCGTCACATCCATGCTCTGCCAGCCGATTTCCGCGCCCAGCCAGACATCAGCCCAGGCGTGGCTGGCGGCATCGCTGGCATCGCCGGTGTAGAGGTAGCCGCTCACATAGCGGGCCGGCATGCCTAGAGCGCGCGCCGCGGCGATGAAGACGTGGGCATGATCCTGGCAGACCCCTTCGCCGTTCTTGAAGGCCGACGCGGCCGTATCCTGGACTTCGCTGGTACCCGACTTATAGCGCACCGCATCGCACACCGCTTCGGCCAGGACTTGCGCGCGCTGGCGCGGATCGATCACGGTGGACAGCGCGCTTTGGGCAAAGGCCCGAAGATCGTCATTGGGCAGGGTCAGCTGCGTTGGGGCGAGATACGCCAGGGGCGATAAGGGCCCATCGTCCTGGCGCGCTTCGTTGTCGGCGGTTTCAACCACGCCATGCACCAGGATGCGGATTTCGCGGTGCGGCTCCTCGATGGTGAGCAGGTGCGAAATATTGCCGTAGGCATCGATTTGTTCCAGGCGCCGCCCGGGCGAGGCGATGTTCCAGGCGATGGAGCGCTGGCTCTGGTCGCGGCGCGGCGTCAAGTGCAGGCTTTGCACGCTGTACTTGACGGTGCGCTCGTAGCGATAGCGGGTCTCGTGCCTGATGTGCATCTGCATGTTTACGCCTCCGCCGGGGGAACCAAGAAATCCGAAGAGATGCGGGTCCCCAGATCATCCAGTTTCGCCAAGAATTGCTCCAAGAACTGCGGCAACCCGCCGGCGCTGAGTTCCTCCATGCGCGCGAAATGCAGCATGGCATGCATTTCACCGGCGCGCCGCTCGGTTTCCTCCGATTGCTCGTTCGCCACGGATTTCAAATTGTTATAAACCTCTTTGCAGCAGCGCAGCAACGAGCGCGGCATGTCGTCGCGCAGGATCAACAGTTGCGCCACGCGCAACGGGGTGATGACGTCGCGATACACGCGCCTGTACACCTCGAAAGCCGAGAGGGCGCGCAGCAGCACGCTCCATTGGAAGGGGTCCGGCACCACGCCGGCGTCGGCGCCGGGCACCAGGTCGCCCTGGTGGGCCGTGAGGATGCGGGCGGTGCTGTC
>JAQGOD010000029.1 GCA_028293775.1 Gammaproteobacteria bacterium | reverse complement strand
TTGGCAGCCGTCAAATGGCAATTGCGCACGATGGTCAGGAGCCATGCCTTGGCGCCGGAGCCCCGCAGAGCATCAAAGCCGCGATAAGCCCGCAAAACCGCGTTCTGCACCACATCGTCCGCATCGCCCTGCGCACGGCACAACCACCGCGCAAAGCGATAAGCAGCATCGAGATGAGGCAAAATTTGCGCCTCGAATCGAGCGCGTTCGTCATCCATCATGGTAAGACTCACGACAACGCTATTTTATTCCCAACAGTAGGGGATCCTCGATGGGTATGAAGCGATTTGCAGCGCGAATCAGGGTTCCCGCCGACAGCTCGGCCACACCGTAGACCTCCACCGATACGGCATCCCGTTCACGAATCTTGTGCACCAGGAGGTCGAAATCGCCGTCGCCGGTGGCCAGCACCACTACGTCGGCCAGCGGGGCATACTCGAGCACTTCCAAGGTGATGCCGACGTCCCAGTCCCCTTTGGTGGTTCCGTCCATCCTGCGGATGAAGGGCTTCAATCTCACCTCAAATCCGATTGCCCGCAGAATGGTTTGAAACTGCTTCTGCTTCTCATCGTCGCGGTCGATTGCAAATGCGACCGCCTTCACAACATTTCTGTTTCGCGTCGCCTGCGCCCAGAATTTGTTGTAATCGAAATGCCGCGAGTAGCGCTGTCGCGTCGTGTAGTAAATATTCTGGACATCGACGAAAATCGCCACGTCTTCCAATTCGCCCTCGCTCAAATAGATAAGGAGTCGGCGGGTCAGTATAGCGCTGCACTCGCGTATCCTAATGGCACAACAAAGGGGGAAACTGAAGGTGACTCGAACTCTGCGCCTCGCGGCGGCCATCGCAACTCTGTCGGCGTCTCAATCCATTCCAGCGTGGGCACAATCTCCCTTCCTTTCGCAGACGCAATGGTCGGCCTTGCGGCACGAGTCCAGCGGCACGGCCCCGTATGAGAATCTGCGGGCATTGACGCGCTTGCACCGCGTTCCCGCAACGTCCGAATTCGATGCGGCCGCGAAGTTCATTCTCGAACGCGCCAAGGAGTACGGGCTCGAGGATGTGCACGCCGAGCAATTCCCCATCGACGGCAAAATTCACTACGGCCTCATGCGCTCGCATGTCGGCTGGAGTGTCGAGAGTGCCCGGCTTTGGCAGATCGAACCCGTGCACACCTTGCTCGGTGATTGGGCGACCGATCCCATCCGGCTTGCCGACTACAGCCACAGCGCCGATGTCGAAGCGGCGCTCGTGGACGTGGGCGCGGGAACCGCGGAGAGCGATTACGCCGGCAAGGAGGTGCGCGGCAAGATCGTTCTGGCCGATGGCGTGCTGGCCAGCGTGCAGCGCTTGGCGGTGGCCAAATTTGGCGCCGCCGGCATCGTCAGCGACATGCCCAATCAGACCACCGCCTGGTCAGGGCTGGATGCCACCATCGTGCGTTGGGGACATTTGGACGCTTCGCTGCCGGGGTTTGCCTTCATGGTGTCGCGCGCCACCGCCGCCGATCTGCGCGCGCAACTGCTCAACGGGCCGGCCGTTGTGCTCGGCGCCCATGTAAAAGCCGAAGTGGGGCCCGGGGCTTGGACCGTGGTGAGCGGGACGATCCGCGGTACCGACGCAGGAGCCGGCGAGATTGTCTATAGTTGCCACCTCGACCACCAACGGCCCGGTGCCAACGATAACGGCAGCGGCTGCGTGACAATTCTCGAATCGGCGCGCCTGCTGAATCGCCTGATCGGCAACGGCAGTTTGACTCGGCCTAAGCGCACCCTGCGCTTCATCTGGGGTCCGGAGGTCGAAGGCACCATGGCCTTCTTGAGCCAACACCCCGACATCAGGCGATCGATGCGCGCCGATGTTCACATGGACATGGTCGGCGGCGATCTGTTCAAAAACAAATCGGTGCTGCATGTCACCGAGACTCCCTGGTCGTTGCCATCGTTCATCACCGACATCGGCAATCTGTTTGCCGAAACCATCCGCGATTCGGCGGCCGCGTACGCCGAGGACGGCAGCCACGAAGAGGAGGCCGTGATTGAAAATCGCGACGGCGCCGGCGGCACGCGCAATGCATTCTTCGTCGACGAGACGCCGTACGCCGAGGGCAGCGATCACGATGACTACGATTCGTCGACCATCGCCGTACCATCGCTGTACTTGCGGGACTGGCCGGATATCTACATCCACACCGACCACGATACCCTGCAACAAATCGACGCCACCAAGCTGCGCCGCGTCGCCCTCTTGGGTGCGGCCTCGGGCTATAGCTTCGCGAGTTTAAGCGGCGCGCAGTCCGCGGACGTGCTGCCCTTCCTCGCGGCCCGCGCTGAAATTAGGCTGGCGCGTGGTTTCGAGCGCGCACAGAAGCTTCTTGCGGACACGACCCTGCCGCCCAATCAGGCGAGGTTCGAGGCCCGCAACCTCATGGCTCAACTGCTTAAGCGCGAAGAGGGGGCTCTGCAAAGTTTCGCCGTCTTTACGCAAAGCGATGCGCAAGAGCTGGCAGCAGCTTTGGGCGCGATCAAAGCGCAAGCGGCAGCCTTGACCGGCTGGATCGATCGCCTCGCCGCGAAACGCGGCCTGCATGCAGGCGTTCAACCGCCCGCGTCGCGCGCGAGCGCGCCGGACCTTCGCATTCCGCGGCGCATCGGCGAATTCGGCCCGCTGACGTTTCAGAATGATGATGTGCTGCTCGATCGACTAGGCAGGGATCGGGTGCGCAAGATCCGGTTGCTGAATGCCGATTCCAGCCGCCTGCTGAATGTGCAGGACCGCGGTGCCCTTTACGCCTATGAGATCGTCAATTTCGTCGACGGCAAGAACTCAGTGGCGGAGATCAGAGACGCTGTGGCTGCCGAATTCGGGCCCATTCCAACGGCCCTCGTCAGCGATTATCTCGACGCCTGCGAG
>JAQGOD010000259.1 GCA_028293775.1 Gammaproteobacteria bacterium | reverse complement strand
CCGCGGCGTTGCGCGCGCTGAAAGTGGACGGCCAAGGCTGCCGCGCGCACGCCCTGAAGTCAGGATGGGACACCTCAACCCGGCAATTCGAGAGCAATTTGGCGCCGTGCCGCGATTTTGCGGCAGACGCATCGCGGCTGCCTCAGCCGAAATTGATCTTAGCTTCGAGGTTGGTGCGCGAATCGGCGCTGGACAAGGCTTCTTCCAATTCGATCCGGCCTTCGCGCACTAGATTGTAAAGCGCGCTGTCGAAACTCAGCATGCCGCGCTCCGTGCCGGTGCGGATCGCCTCTTTGACGCCGATTACATCGCCCTGCTTGATGAGTTCGGAGATGTGCGGCGTGTTCACCATGACTTCGCAAGCGGCCACGCGTGTACCGGTCTTGGCGAACACCAGGCGCTGCGAGAGGATGGCGCGAAGGTATTGCGACAGATCCAGGAATATCTGGTTGTGCTGATCGCGCGGGAACATGTTGATGATGCGATCGAGGGTTTCCGCGCAGTTATTGGCATGCAGGGTGGCGATGCACAGATGTCCGGTGCCGGCGAGCGCAATCGCCGCTTCCATGGTCTCACGATCGCGAATTTCGCCCACCAGGATCACATCCGGCGCCGCTCGCACGGCACTGCGCAAGGCGCGGGCAAAGCTCTTGGTGTCCAAGCCGACTTCGCGCTGATTGATGATGGATTTCTTGTTGGTGTGCAAGAATTCGATCGGATCCTCGATGGTCAGGATATGATCCGATGAAGTCTCATTGCGGAAATTGATCATGGCGGCAAGCGTGGTCGATTTGCCCGCGCCGGCGGCACCCACCATCAGGATCAAGCCGCGCTTGAGCATCACCAGGTCTTTGAAGATCTCCGGCATGCCGAGATCTTCAAGTTTCGGCATTTCCGCAGTGATGTAGCGCAACACCATGGCCGGATAGCCGCGCTGGTAGAACACGTTGACGCGAAACCTGCCCAAGCCGGTTTCGGAGATCGCGAAATCGATTTCCAGCTCTTCGTTGAAATGATCTATCTGATCCTGGGTCATCAACCCCAAGGCCGCCTGGCGCACGGTCTCGGGCGTCAATATTTGCTTATTGACGGGGAAGATCTTGCCTTCGATTTTGATCTTCACCGGCGCATTGCAGGTGAAGAACAGGTCCGATGCCCTTTTTTCGACCATCAGCTTGAACAGCGGCTTGGTGTTCATCACCTGAGCCGGCAGATCGGCAGGCACGCTCATGTACTAAAACACCTGCCCTTCTTCTTCCTCGACGATCTCCAGCGACTGGCCGCCGTCTTCCGGATGCTTCATTTCGCGCTTGCTTTCCAGCTTCACGCGCAACCGCAATTCGTTCTTCGAATCCGCGTTGCGCAGCGCGTCTTCATAGGAAATCAGCCCGGCTTCGTATAGATCGAACAACGCCTGGTCGAAAGTCTTCATACCCAAGCGATTGGAGCGCGACATCACGTCCTTGATCTTGGTGATATCGCCCTTGAAGATGAGGTCCGAGATCAGCGGCGACGCCAGCATGATTTCCATGGCCGCGATGCGTCCCGAGCCCGCTTCGCGCGGAATGAGGCGTTGCGAAATGAGCGCGCGGATGTTGAAGGACAAGTCCATCAGCAGCTGATCGCGCCGCTCTTCGGGAAAGAAATTGATGATGCGATCGAGCGCCTGGTTCGAGCTGTTGGCGTGCAGGGTTGCCAGCACCAAATGGCCCGTCTCGGCGAACTGAATGCCGTATTCCATGGTCTCGCGATCGCGAATTTCGCCGATCAGAATCACGTCCGGGGCTTGGCGCAGCGTGTTCTTCAGCGCCAGATGCCAGCTTTCGCAGTCCACGCCCACCTCGCGGTGAGTCACGACGCAGCCCTTGTGGGCGTGCACGTATTCGACCGGATCTTCGATGGTGACGATGTGGCCGCGGGTTTTTTCATTGCGGTAACCCACCATGGCCGCCAGCGACGTGGATTTACCTGAGCCTGTGCCGCCGACCAGGATCACAAAGCCGCGCTTCGATAGCACCACGTCCTTGAGGATGGGCGGCAGCTCGAGTTCCTCGAGGGTTGGGATCTTGGCGTTAATGGTACGCAGCACGGCGCCGGTGAAGCCTTGCTGCACGAAGGCGCTGACGCGGAAGCGGCCGATTCCGGGCGGCGCGATGGCGAAATTACATTCCTTGGTCGAATCGAATTCCTTGGTTTGCCGGTCGTTCATGATGGCGCGGACCATCCCGGCGCTTTGCTCGGGACTCAAGGAACGGTCGGATTGCGGGCGGATTTCTCCGTCTACTTTGATCGCGGGCGGAAAGCCTGCGGTGATAAAAAGATCGGAGCCCTTCTTCTCGACCATGCGCCGCAGCAGGTCCTGCATCAACCGTATAGCCTGTTCGCGTTCCATTAAATGCTGTCCTTGTTCTGCGCCTTGTACTTGGCTTCTTCGCGGCTGACAACACCCTTGGCCACCATTTCCTGAAGACATTGGTCGAGGGTCTGCATGCCCTGTCCCTGTCCGGTCTGGATGGCTGAGTACATTTGCGCGATCTTGCCCTCGCGAATCAAGTTTCGGATGGCGGGCGTGCCAATCATGATTTCATGCGCTGCAACACGTCCGCCGCCGACGCGCTTCATGAGCGTCTGCGATATCACCGCCCGCAAGCTTTCGGACATCATGGCGCGAACCATATCCTTTTCCGCAGCGGGAAACACATCGACGATGCGGTCGATGGTCTTGGCCGCCGAGCTCGTATGCAGGGTGCCGAACACCAAATGGCCGGTTTCCGCGGCCGTGAGTGCCAAGCGAATGGTTTCCAAATCGCGCATTTCGCCGACCAGCACCACATCGGGATCTTCGCGCAGCGCCGAGCGCAGCGCCTCGCTGAAACCCAAGGTGTCGCGATGCACTTCGCGCTGATTGACCAGGCAGCGCTTGCTTTCGTGCACGAATTCGATCGGATCTTCAATGGTTATAATGTGATCCGGACGGTTGTCGTTACAATGATTGACCATGCCGGCCAGCGTGGTCGATTTGCCGGATCCGGTCGGGCCGGTCACCAGCACCAGACCTCGGGGAAGCATGCACAGATCTTTGAAAGTCTTCGGCGCGTTCAATTCGTCCAGCGACAGGATGGCCGAGGGAATATTGCGAAATACCGCGCCGGCACCGCGATTTTGATTGAAAGCATTGACGCGAAATCGCGCCAGCTTGGGGATCTCAAACGAAAAGTCCGTCTCGTAGAACTCCTCGAACGCCTTGCGCTGCTTGTCGTTCATGATGTCGTACACCATGCTGTGCACTTCTTTGTGCACCAACGCAGGCATGTTGACGCGCTTCATATCGCCGTCCACGCGGATCATCGGGGAAACGCCCGCCGACAGATGCAAGTCCGACGCATTGTTTTTCACCGCAAAGGCGAGAAGCTGCGCGATATCGACCGCCATTTACGGCTCCTGATTCGACTGGTTTAAGCCACCAGCAGTATATAAGAGGGTGTTGCCACCCAATATGTTAATTGGTCCGCAGAATTTGACGCTTCATGTGAACCACGTCCGGTCTCGCATACGTAGTGCAGCCATTGCCGCCGGGAGAGACCCCGGCACGGTCACACTGGTTGCCGTTACCAAGACGAAGACTGCCGAAACCATCCGCCTCGCCGCCACCGCCGGCGTCACGGATTTCGGCGAAAATTATTTGAAAGAAGCCTTAGGGAAAATGGACAGCCTCGCCGATTTACGGCTGCGCTGGCATTTCATCGGCGCCATCCAATCCAACAAGACCCGTCCCATCGCCGAGCGCTTCGACTGGGTGCACAGCGTCGATCGCTTGAGCATCGCCAAGCGGCTGTCCGAGCAACGGCCGTTCCATGCGCCCCCGCTCCAGGTTTGTATTCAGGTGGCGCTGGTGCCTGAGCCGACCAAAGGAGGCGTGGAACCGGATGCCCTCCTGAAGTTGGCCGCGGCAGTCGCGGCGCTGCCGCGCATACAGCTGCGCGGCCTGATGTGCTTGCCGCCGCCGCAACCGGACGCCGCCGCGGAGCGCGCCGTGTTCGCGCAGCTTCGAGGCGCGCTGCAGGATCTGAACGCCGGGGGCCTGAAGCTCGATACACTGTCGATGGGGATGAGCGCGGATTTCGAGTCCGCCATCGCCGAAGGGGCCACGCTGGTGCGCATCGGCACGGCGTTATTCGGACCCCGGTAAGAAGCCCCGGGTAGGCGCTCGATACGATAAGGCAAGGCTCAGAGGACAGGCATGAACAATATAAGAAAACTCGCTTTCATCGGTGGCGGCAACATGGCGGCCGCGCTGATCAGCGGCCTCACCAAGCGGGGCGTGCAGCCCGCGCGCATTGTCGCGGCAGACCCCAGCACAGATCAGCTGCAGCGCCTGGCGCGCGACTACGCCATTCAAACCGCGGCCGATAACGTGAGCGCCGTGCAGGGCGCCGAGGTGGTGGTGCTGGCCGTCAAACCGCAGCAGATGCGCGCCGTAGCTTTAGGATTGGCGCCCCATTTGGCGGCGAGCCGACCTCTGTTGATATCGGTGGCTGCGGGAATCCCGCACGCGTCGCTGGCGCGTTGGTTTGGCCCACAGGTTCCGGTGATCCGCACCATGCCCAACCGGCCTGCACTCAATGGCTTCGGCGCAACCGGCTTGTACGCGCCCGCTTCGGTCGGGGCCGCGTATCGCGCACTGGCGGAGAGCATCATGGCAGCCGTCAGCGCCACGGTGTGGGTGGAACATGAGTCGCAGATGGATACCGTGACTGCACTGTCGGGCAGCGGACCGGCTTATTTTTTTCTGTTTATGGAGGCGCTCGAGGCGGCGGCCCATGAGCGGGGGCTGCCCACCGACATCGCGCACCGCCTGACCTTGGAAACCGCCTTCGGTGCCGCACAGATGGCGCGCCAGTCGGCGGACTCCCTCGCCACGTTGCGCGAGCAGGTCACCTCCAAGGGCGGCACCACGGCGGCGGCGCTCGAGGTCCTCGATGCGGCAGGCCTTCGTGCTATCGTCGCGCACGCGGTGGCCGCGGCCGACCGCCGTTCAGCTGAACTCGCGGCCGAGTTCGGCACCCCATAGATTTGGCGTGATTTCGGTCGGGGTCGCCTCGACCCCGTTGAAAGGTGGCGCGACGCGCCTAAAAATATATGGAAGCGATCAGATACATCGTCGATATGTTGCTGTGGCTGTTGCTGCTCGCCTTCGTGCTGCGATTGCTATTCCAACTGGTGCGGGCCGATTTTCGCGACCCGATGGCCGATGCCATCGTGCGCGTGACCAACTGGCTGATATTGCCCCTGCGCAAGGTGCTGCCGCCGATCGGCAAGATCGACACGGCCACCCTCGTCGCGGTGCTGTTGGTGGCCTCGGCGCGCACTTTCGCGATGTTGGCTCTGGCGGGCGGGATGACCGATGTGCTGACCTTCCTGCGCATCACCGTGCTCGAGCTGGTGGGCCTGGTGCTGCGCGTCTACTTGTTCGCAATGTTGTTGTACTGGCTGACGAGTTTTGTCTCGTCCGGCGGCTATGCGCCGGGCGTGCGCCTGCTGTCTCAGCTGTGCGAACCTATATTAAAGCCGGTGCGACGCATGATTCCGCGCATCGGGCAAATAGATTTTTCAGTCCTGTGGGTGTCGATCGCCATCGGCGCATTGCTAGTGCTACTGCGTTGAACATCGCCTCGTACATGCCTGAT
The DNA here is from genome assembly GCA_028293775.1 of Gammaproteobacteria bacterium. The sequence goes on along the minus strand of JAQGOD010000259.1, from coordinate 2,393 downwards.
AACACAGCGAACGAAGCAACACCTTGCCTCCGCAGCAATGCCTCGGCGGGCGCGGAAGCCTGAAAAACCAGGGCGAATTGCATCGGCGTGAAAAATCTTTTTTCACGTTTGCGCTAAACATCGGCTTTTTTCTATGTTATTTTCGGCGCCGAGTTGAATTTATGGGCATTTACCGCCCGCGCTCGCAAACATTTTAGGAGATTTAATATGGCGAAAAAGAATGCAGCACCGACCAAGTCTGAAATTCTCGCGACGATTTCAAAGGAAACAGAGCTCTCAAAGAAGCAGGTCGGAGCCGTGTTTGACTCGCTTGGCGCCTCGATCAAGAAGAGTCTGCGAAGTCATGGCTTGTTCACCTTGCCGGGACTTTTGAAGATGAAGGTCGTGAAGAAGCCTGCCACGAAGGCGCGCGAGGGTGTCAATCCGTTCAACGGCGAGAAGATGATGTTCAAGGCGAAGCCGGCGAGCAAGAAGGTGCGCATTGCCGCATTGAAGACGCTGAAAGAATACGTGAACTAAAGTTGATGACGGGGCGGCTGAGGCAACTCGGCCGCCGCTTCTACTCTATTCGATCCCGGCCAGTTCGATGTCGAACACCAAGGTCGCGCCGGGCGGAATCACGCCGCCGGCACCGCCGTCGCCATAGGCGAGTTCAGGCGGAATGATGAGCCGTCGGCTCTCGCCCACCTTCATGCCGACGACGCCCTGATCCCATCCCTTGATGACCGCGCCCGTGTCCAAGGCAAACTTGAACGGGTGGCCCGTGTTTTGCGAGCTGTCGAATTGTTTGCCCTTCAAATCCTTGGCCCCCGCCTCGTACAACCAACCGGTGTATTGCACCACCGCGGTTTGACCGCCGCCGATGACCGCGCCCGTGCCGGGCTTGAGCGTCACCTTCTGCAGCGACGTCACGGGATTGGCAGCCGGCGCGGTGTTGGCGGCGGGCTGATCGGACTTGCCGCTGCACCCCGCGATGAGCGCGATGCAGACCATTAGAATGACTTTCGATGAATGTATGGATGCCATCGTCGGCATCATAATGGATTTCGCGCAGCGAGGAGTTCTTAAGCGGCGCTGCGCAGAAGCGCCGCGCAAATGGCGCCAGCCGCCGCGCCCGAGGCCAGGAGGAGGCCCATCTCCTCGATCCAGCCGAGCGTATACAAGCGCAATGCGCTTAACGCATCGTCGAGTTCATCAACCACTTGCAGCATCCACTCCACGCTTTTGAGTCTAGGTGCATGCCTTGCGGCTAACCGTGAGTGGCATCACACCCTAAGCACGGCCCTTTGCTTGCTATGGTGCCTGGGGCTGCGTAGGCTCTACGGACATGCAGCGCATTCTCGTCCTGAACCCCAAAGGGGGCTCGGGCAAAACGACGATAGCCACCAATCTCGCCAGCTACTTTGCGAGTCAGGGCGACCGTCCGCTGCTGCAGGATAATGACCCGCAGGCTTCCAGCAGCCGTTGGCTCAAAAAGCGTAAGGCCCATCAACCCTTCATTTATGGCATCGCGGCGTTCGAGCGCCCTGCCGGGGTAACCCGCGCCTGGCAAATGCGCATCCCGCCGGACGCCGCGCATGTCATCGTCGATACGCCCGCCGCGGTGTCGGCCCAAGAAATGCCCGACATGACGAAGAATGCCGACGCGATCATCGTCCCGGTGCTGCCCTCCGACATCGATATCCATGCCTGTTCGAAGTGCATCGCCGACTTGTTGTTGATTGCGAAGGTGCGCCGCGACGAATACCGCATCGGCGTGGTTGCCAATCGAGTCAAGCGCAATACGGTGATCTATCAATCTCTGATGCGATTTCTGGAGACTTTGCGCATTCCCGTCATCGCCACCTTGCGGGACTCGCAAAACTACGTGCGCGCCGCCGAACAAGGCGTAGGCCTGCACGAAATGAAACGCCACGTGGTGGAGCAAGATCTGGAGGATTGGCAACCGATGTTGGCGTGGCTCAAAGCCAAGGAGGTTGCTGCACATCCAGGCGAAAGCCTCAACCCCTTGCCGGTCAGCGCCTAGAAGCGCTTTGCCGCCGGCGACACTCGCTTATTTCTTTTCGTCGAAATTGCCTCGGGCCTTTTCCGCCCAATTCTTATAACTGTGCCAGTTATAAAGGCTGTTGGTAATCGCCGCGTGGCGACCACCAGTTTTGACAACGGTCGAGTCAGCGCGAGGGGCCCTGCGGTCCACTCCGGTGTATCGAGTTGTATTTTTGACGTCGCTCATCTCGTGTGCCTCTGTGATGGGAACGACAGTAAGTGCCGCGGGTATTCCTCGACAGGAACTGTGTCACGAGCGGCTCGCAATGTCGCGCAATGGCGACAGCACTGGGATGCGCATCTCACGCGCCGCCGCGGTAAGTTAAATCCGAAAGTTAAATCGCGGA
>JAQGOD010000193.1 GCA_028293775.1 Gammaproteobacteria bacterium | reverse complement strand
GGCCTGCTGCAGAAAGGCCGCCGCTATGATCGGGCGATAGCGCTCCCACTTGTCCGAGGGCTCCTCGAGCTTGCTTCGCTGCGCGTCGAAGCGCGCGTACAGCTCCGGCGGCAGAACGTCTTTTAATCTTTTCCCGCCGCCGACCATGAGAAATTTTCGATCGGCAATGAGCATCCACAAGACGCGAGGAATGCTGATCTCGATGGGTTTCTGGACCAGCACCTGACTGGTTCTTTCGAGCACATTCTCGACTTGGTTGGAGCGCCAGGTAATATCGCGCGGCAGCGGCGAAATACTGCCCAGTATCCACACGTTGGCGTCGCCGCGATGAACGTGCCACATGCCCGGGCCGGCACGTTCGGCCGTCACCACGATTTCGTCCAACGGCGGCGCCGGCTTTTCGGCAATCGTCACCGCCATCGCAGCACGGCCCGCAAACAAGCTCATCGCGATGAATGCCTTCGTTGCAGTTCGCATGCAACAAAGACTACAGGGTTTGCGCGGCTACGGTCTCGCCTGCGCCATCAGGCCCAAGGGTCGCCCCTCAGGATCCTTGAACATGCACAACCATTCTTCAGTTCCGTCGCCATGCTTGTGAATCATATGCGGCGCGTTGATGAATTCGACTCCGCGAGATTTGTACAGTTCGTAAGCTTCCGCAATATCGCCGACACGCAGGTACAAAATCGATTCCGGCCCGGCGGCGGTTTCCTGGCTCAGCATGAGCCGTGTTCCATTGCAATCGAAAAAAGACAGCCTATCGAACGTGTAGAGATGCTGCATGCCGAGCACATTTCTGTCCCAGTCTTCCGCTCTCGTGATGTCCTGCACTGATCTGGCGATTTGAGCGATCGAGCCGATTTTTATTTGCGCGTTCATTTTTTTCTCGTTGCGTGCGCTGTCCTTGAGTGCGCTGTCCTTGGGAGCCTGGTGCCAGTGCCTCAACTCCTTGCGATTGGCCAGGCCCAACTTTGCGAGCGCATTGGCGATGTGATACTTCACCGCATCGATGCTGATGCCGCGGCGCTCTGCGATCTGTCGGCTGGTCAATCCATGTTTCACAGCATGAACCGTGCGCCACTCGGCGGGTGTCAGCACATCGTCGTGAGGCGGTCTTCCTGGACGAGATCGACTAGCCATGAGCAATCTTATGCCCTGGCAGGCGCAATTTCCCTCCCCCCAGTCGGCTCGCGAATTTTTCCTCGATACATCACGCCGGCGCAGGGATTCGCACCCAGTCCGTAGCATAGATCCGCGGGCCGCTCGATGCGCCAAAATGCCAAATCCGCGCGTTTTCCGACCTCGATGGTGCCTACATCCGTGTGCACGCCCAGAGCCTGCGCGGCGTTGCGTGTGACGCCGGCCAGCGCCTCTTCGGGTGTCAGACCGAACAACGTGCAGGCCATACTCATGGCAAGCAGGATCGAGGTGCACGGGGATGTGCCGGGATTGCTGTCCGTGGCCACGGCGATCGCCACCCCCGCTTCCCGGAGTAGTGCTACCGGAGGAGGCGTGGTCTGCCGCAAGGTGAAATACGCGGTGGGCAGGAGTACTGCCACTGTGCCGGCAGCCGCCAGCGCCCGGGCGCCATCAGCGCTCAGGTATTCGAGGTGATCGGCAGAACGTGCACCCCACTTCGCAGCCAATTGCGCCGCGCCCACATCGCTCAATTGGCCTGCGTGCACGTGGGCCGCAAGCCCTAGCGCCTTTGCAGCTCGGAGAAATTGCTCAGTTTCCGCCACCGAGAACGCAATGCCTTCGCAGAAGCTATCGACCGCATCCACCAATCCCGCGCGAGACAACGCCGTGAGCCACGCACCGCTGACTTCGTCCACAAATTGCTGGCGTCGAGCGGCGAACTCAGGCGGCAGCGAGTGCAGGCCCAAGAATGTTTTCTGCACCGATATCGGCAATTTCTCACCCAAATCTTGCGCCACCTCCAGCAAGCGGCGCTCCGCGGCGAGTTCCAGCCCGTAACCTGATTTGATTTCGATGGTGGTCACTCCCTCCATCATCAGGCACTTGAGGCGTGCAAGGGCTGATTCGTACAGGGCTGCGCGCGTCGCCGAGCGAGTTGCCCGCACGGTTGATTGGATACCGCCGCCGGCTCGCGCGATATCCTCATAGGACATGCCGCCAAGCCGTTGCTCAAATTCCTCCACACGATTTCCGCCGTAGACCAAATGGGTGTGGCAATCAATGAGTCCGGGTGTGATCCATAAACCCTCTGCGTCGCCGATGGCAGCACCGTGCGCTTGCGCCAGGTGGCGCCCTTGTGCCGCTGTGCCGATCCATGCAATGCGCTCGCCTTTGATCGCCAGGGCGGCATCCTCAAGCCTCCCAAAGGCAGCGGTACCTGCCATCGTCGCAATGTTTGCGCCGACCCAGACCTCGTCCACACCATTGTTCGAAAAATTGGGCACAACGTAAGATACAGCCAAGATGGCTATTTACCGTTTGCAGTCCGCCTATTTGCCGCAAGGGTGGGCCCGTGCCGTGCTGGTCACGGTTTCCGCGCAGGGAATCATCACTGCCATCGATACAAGCTTACCCGCCGAGTCCGAAGAGGGCGGGACTGCGATCGAACATGTTGAGGGCGTGGTCATCCCCGGCATGGCGAATGCGCACAGCCACGCGTTCCAACGCGCGATGGCCGGTAACACAGAATATCGATTATCTGCACGCGACAGTTTTTGGACCTGGCGCCAAACAATGTATTCACTCGCGAATCGCATAACGCCGGAGGACTTACAAGTCGTCGCCACAGAGTTGTTCGTCGAAATGCTCAAGTCAGGCTATACCTCCGTGGCCGAATTTCACTACTTGCATCGGCCAAGCGGCGCACAGCAGTACCTGGGCACGAACCTTCTTTGGGAAGCCGTCGGCAACGCCGCACGCATTGCCGGCATTGGGTTGACACTGTTGCCGACCCTATATCAAAGCAGCGATTTCGGAGGGGCGCCGCTCAAACCTGAGCAGGCGCGTTTCGCATTGGGCACCGACACCTTCTTGCGGGCCATCGAGGAACGCATCGGCGCCGAGCGACGGGCGGCCTCGCGCACCGTGCGTACCGGAGCGGCATTTCACAGCCTGCGCGCGGTACCGCTCGATCAGCTTAATTTTGCCACCCAAGCCTTGCGCACGATCGATTCAAGCATGCCGGTACACATCCATGTGGCTGAGCAATTGCTGGAAGTGAAGGCCTGCGAACGCGCGACGGGTCGCCGTCCCATCGAGTTGCTCTTGGACCAGGGCATACTGACGCAACACTGGTGCGTGGTGCACGCGACTCACGCGACCGCGCAAGAATTGCAAGGCATCGCCGCCGCCAACGCCGCGGTTTGCGTATCGGTAAGCACGGAAGCGAATCTTGGCGATGGCTTCTTCGATAGCGCGCGGTTTTTTAAATCGGGCGGACGCCTGTGTGTGGGCTCCGACAGTCAATCGACCGTCAATCCAGCCGAGGAACTGCGCTGGCTGGAGTACCAGCAAAGGCTGCGCAAGAAGCGTCGAGGTGTGCTCGCAACGGAAAAAGAACCGCATGTGGGCACCCGGTTGTGGCGCGATGCCGCACTTCACGGGGCGCAGGCGATCGGCCACCCGGCGGGCGCAATTGCCGTCGGAAATCGCGCCGATTGGCTGGTGCTCGATCCCGCTCACCCGGCGATGGCGGGCGCTGCGGCAGACAGTGCGTTCGATCGGTTGTTGTTCGCAGGCGCCGATAAGGCCATCCGCGACGTCATGGTCGGCGGAAAATGGGTCATTGAGGATCGTCGTCACGCGGCGGATGCAGAGCTGCGAGGCAACTTTGCACGTGTGATGGATAGGCTGGCCGCAGGTTGACTCGTCTCTGTCTATAACAGCCCGCCCCCTTATACTATGCGGCTGCCGCTACCAAAGTATGCGGCCGGTTACTGAAGAGGAAAGAAAATGCTCGCCCCGCTAAACGCTAGAAACATCCGCGCCGCACGCGGCAACACTTTGAGCGCTCGCAGTTGGATGACCGAAGCGCCGCTTCGGATGCTCATGAATAACCTGGATTCCGAAGTCGCGGAAAATCCGGCCGAGCTGGTCGTATACGGCGGCATTGGGCGTGCGGCCCGCGATTGGAACTGCTACGACCGCATTGTCGAGACTCTAAAGACGCTGACCGAAGAGCAAACATTGCTGGTGCAATCCGGTAAACCCGTGGGGGTGTTTCCGACGCACGCGGACGCGCCGCGAGTGCTCATCGCCAACTCGAATCTGGTGCCACACTGGGCCACGTGGGAACATTTTCACGAGCTCGATCGCAAGGGGCTGGCCATGTTCGGCCAGATGACCGCCGGTTCCTGGATCTACATCGGCAGCCAGGGCATTGTGCAGGGCACGTATGAAACGTTCGCTGAAATGGGTAGGCGCCACTTTGGCGGCAACCTCAAAGGAAAGTGGATTCTTACCGCGGGCTTGGGTGGCATGGGAGGCGCGCAACCCTTGGCCGCCACCATGGCCGAGGCCAGCCTTCTGGCGGTCGAGTGCCGTGCCGACAGAATTGCCAAGCGGCTCGAAACGGGCTACATCGATGCGCAAGCGTCAACGCTCGATGACGCCCTTGCCATGTTGGAGAAGGCGCGAAGCAATGGCACTCCGATATCGGTCGCACTGCTAGGTAATATCGTTGATGTGCTCGACACACTGCTGCAACGTGGCATAGCGCCTGATGCGCTCACCGATCAAACTTCTGCGCACGACCCGGTAAACGGCTATCTGCCGCAAGGCTGGTCCATAGAGCAATGGGATGAGCGGCGGGTCAGCGATCCTAAGGGCACCGCAGCTGCCGCGACTCGCTCGATGGCCAAGCACGTCGAATACTTGCTGCGCTTCAAGCGCCAGGGACTGCCGGTATTCGACTATGGCAACAACATCCGGCAAGTCGCCTTCGATGCTGGGGTATCGCAGGCCTTCGAGATTCCAGGCTTCGTGCCGGAATACATACGACCCCTATTCTGTCGCGGCGTCGGCCCGTTCCGATGGGTGGCGCTGTCGGGCAACCCGGAAGACATCTACAGGACCGACGCCAAGGTCAAAGAATTGATTCCAAATGATCCACATTTGCATCATTGGCTCGATATGGCGCGCTCGCGCATCCGCTTCCAAGGATTACCCGCACGAATTTGCTGGGTGGGCCTGGGCCAGCGGCATCGCCTGGGCCTCGCATTCAACGACATGGTCAAGAGCGGCGAGCTGTCCGCACCCATTGTGATAGGCCGCGATCATTTGGATTCGGGTTCCGTCGCAAGCCCGAATCGCGAAACCGAAGCGATGATGGACGGCTCCGATGCCGTTTCGGACTGGCCCTTGCTCAATGCGTTGCTCAATACCGCATCGGGAGCCACTTGGGTATCCATTCATCACGGCGGCGGTGTCGGTATGGGCTTCTCGCAGCACGCCGGCTTGGTCATCGTCTGCGACGGCAGTGAGTCCGCGGCCAAGCGTATTGCGCGGGTGTTATGGAATGACCCGGCAACGGGAGTGATGCGCCACGCCGATGCCGGCTATCCGGACGCGATAGCCTGTGCGCGCGAACAAGGATTGAAATTGCCGATGATCGAGCAGCCTTGAACGGCACCCTTACCCTGCACGCCGGCACGCTATCGTTAGCGGACTTGCGCCGAATATACGAGCAAGCCATCGTTCTCGAGTTGTCCGCCGGAGATCGAGATCGCATTGCTCTGGCAAGCGCGCTGGTGGACAGGATCGTGGCTGCCGGCGATGCAGCCTACGGCATCAACACCGGTTTTGGCTTGCTGGCAAATACACGCATCCCCAACGAGCAACTCGAGCTGCTACAGCGCAATTTGCTGCTCTCCCATTCGGCCGGCGTGGGCAACCCGCTGCCTGAGGCCGTGGTTCGGCTGGTGCTCGCGCTCAAAGTGAACGCGCTGGCCCGCGGCCACTCAGGCGTCAGCCTTAGGTTAGTGGATGCCTTGCTCGCATTGCTGGAGCACGAGGTGTATCCGGTGATCCCGGCGCAAGGATCAGTGGGCGCCTCGGGGGACCTGGCACCCCTCGCGCATTTGAGCGCAGTGCTGCTCGGTTTGGGTCAGGTGCGAGTGCGCGGCGCCACGCTGCCGGCGCATGCCGGGTTGAGTCTAGCCGGGTTGCAACCCATCAAGCTGCGTGCCAAAGAAGGGCTGGCGTTGATCAACGGCACCCAAGTCTCCACGGCGCTGGCATTGGCTGGATTGTTTGGCGCAGAGGACGTGTTCGCGGCAGCGGTCGTGGCGGGCGCCATGTCGGTCGATGCGTTGAAGGCGAGCGACTCGCCCTTCGATGCGCGCATTCAACAAGTTCGCGGCCAGCCCGGCCAAATAGCCGTGGCGCGCGAATACCGAGAGTTGCTCTCGGGCAGCGCGATTCGAGCCTCGCATCTTGATTGCACCCGGGTTCAGGATCCGTATTCATTCCGCTGCCAGCCGCAGGTCATGGGCGCGTGCCTCGACCTGATTCGCAACTGCAGCGTCACCTTGAAGATTGAAGCCAACGCCGTTACGGATAATCCGCTGCTGTTTATCGACGCGGAAGATGTGTTGTCCG
>JAQGOD010000146.1 GCA_028293775.1 Gammaproteobacteria bacterium | reverse complement strand
CCCTATCAGGGACATGCGCGCACAGGCACAGCGCATGAACGCCATCATCGCAGACCTACTGGAACTGTCGCGCTTGGAGTCCGCCGACGGGGAGGCGGGGCGCGAGCCGATCGATGTGCCGCGCATGCTCGAGCGGCTGCATCGTGATGCGCTGGTCGGCGCGGATCGGCCACGCCAGGTGTTCTTGGATTTGGAGTCGAGCGACGGCTTGTACGGGACCGCGCATGAAATTGAATCCGCCCTGACCAATTTGCTGGTAAATGCGCTGAAATATACCAACCCGGAGGGCACGGTGCGGATGCGGTGGTGGACCGACGAGGAAGGCGCGTATTTCTCGGTCACGGACAGCGGCATCGGCATTCCGGCCGAGCACATCCCGCGCCTCACTGAGCGTTTCTATCGCGTGGACGCGGGGCGATCGCGCGGGCAGGGCGGCTCGGGTTTGGGATTGGCGATCGTAAAGCACGCCTTGCAGCGCCATGGCGGTTGGCTCGACGTGCAAAGTATCGAGGGCAGAGGCAGCACCTTTACCTGCCATTTTCCGCAGCAACGCATATGGAAGCTGCAGCTGCGAAATGCGGCCAGCGCGTGAATGTCATAATATGACGTGCTAGGTTGACGTACGCTGCAATCGGATGTAAACGAACGCGAGTAATTGACTGTACGCACGTTGCCAGTGCATCAAGGTTGAATTCTATGGAAACCGCTGATCTAACCCACCACATCTCGCGCCGCTTCAACGAAGACTTGGAGAAGGTGCGCAATCAGGTGCTGCAGATGGGCGGGTTCGTCGAGCAGCAGCTGCACAAGGCGATCACCGCGTTGGTCGAGGGTGACAGCCGCCTGGGCGAGTCGGTCGCCACCGATGACTACAAGGTCAACGGCATGGAATTATCCATCGACGAGGAGTGCAGCCGGATTCTCGCGATTCGTGCACCGGCGGCCGGCGACTTGCGGGTGATCGTGGCCATCATCAAAACCATCACCGACTTGGAACGCATCGGGGATGAAGGCGAGAAGATCGGCTATATCGCCTCGCGGCTGGCCACCATGGAGCGGCCGGCCGACAAGTACCGCGAAGTAAAGCACTTGGGGAGGCAAGTCGCGCAGATGGTGCATGACGCGCTCGATGCCTTCGCCCGCATGGACTCGCAGGCGGCGCTCAAGACCGCCCAAGAAGACAAAATGGTGGACGAAGAGTACGAGTCGATTCAGCGCCAGTGCATTACCTTCATGATGGAGGATCCGCGCACGATCCGCCGCGCGCTCGAGATCATGTGGATCGTGCGTGCGTTGGAGCGCATCGGCGATCATGCGAAAAATATCTGCGAATATGTGATTTACATGGTTCATGGCAAGGATATTCGCCATTCCTCCCTCGAGGATGTCGCGAAGCAGATCGACGCGGCGCACGCGCTCATGCGTCGCTGATGACGGCGCGCTTCGGCAATCTGCTGGGGTTTATGGCCTGCGCCGGGTTGCTGGCGTACGCCTACTATGCCCAGTACGTGATGCACTTGGAGCCCTGTCCGCTGTGTATGTTTCAGCGGATCGGAATCATCGTTCTCGCCGTCGTGTTCTTGATCGCCGCCCTGCACGATCCAGGCGTGACTGGCCGGCGTGTCTATGCGGTCCTACTGGGACTCGCTGCACTGGCCACGATCGGCATCGCATTGCGCCACCTTTATATTCAGCATTTGCCGCCCGGCAGCGTGCCGGCCTGCGGCGCTTCGCTCGACTTCATGCTCAAGGTGTTTTCACTGAGCGAAGTGCTGGTCAAGGTGCTGACCGGATCCGGTGAGTGCGCCAAAATTACCTGGGAGTTTCTCGGGCTGGCCATGCCGGCTTGGGTGCTGATCAGCGCGCTGGTCCTCGGCGTTTACGCCTTGTGGGTCAACCTGAGGCACCAGCAGCCGGTTTTGCGCTTCTGATGTCGAACACCCTGGAATTGACCAAAGCCTTGATTGCCCGTCAGTCCGTCAGCCCGGTCGACGGCGGGTGCCAGAATTTGATGATCGAGCGCCTGGCGGCGATCGGCTTCACCATCGAGAGCCTGCGCTTTGGGCCCGTCGATAATTTTTGGGCCAAGCGCGGCGACGGCGGCCCGGTATTCTGTTTTGCCGGTCACACCGATGTCGTGCCTTCGGGACCCTTGGATGAATGGCGCAGCGATCCCTTTGAACCGGTCGTCAAGGACGGAGTGCTGTACGGCCGCGGCGCTGCCGACATGAAAAGCGGCCTCGCGGCCATGCTCACGGCCAGCGAAGAATTCATCGGGAAGTACCCGAAGCATCGCGGCACCATCGCCTTTCTCATCACCAGCGATGAGGAAGGACCCTCGGTCGATGGTACGCGCCGAGTCGTCGAAGTGCTGCGCGAGCGCAAGGAGAGCATCGACTGGTGCCTGGTGGGCGAGCCCTCGAGCGAGAACACTTTGGGGGACACCATCAAGATCGGGCGGCGGGGCAGCTTGAGCGGCCGTCTCACCGTGCATGGCGTGCAGGGGCATATTGCGTATCCGCACCTTGCGGACAATCCAGTGCACGCGCTGGCACCGGCGCTGGCGGAATTGACTGCGCGCACCTGGGATCGGGGAAACGAGCATTTTCAACCCACCACGTTTCAGGTCTCGAATATTTCCGCCGGTACCGGGGCCCCGAACGTCATCCCGGGCGAACTTCGGGCACGTTTCAATCTGCGTTTCTCCACAGAGCAAACCATCGATAGCCTGAAACGAATTGTCGAGGAGATCTTGCAGCGCCACCGGGTCAAGTACTCACTCGAGTGGTTTATCTCCGGACATCCCTTTCTGACCGCGCCCGGGACCTTGTCGCAGGCAGCAAGTCGTGCCGTGCAGGAGCAATTGCAAATTGAGCCCAAGCTCACCACGGGTGGGGGAACCTCCGATGGACGATTCATCGCCCCGATGGGTGCGCAAGTGATCGAGCTGGGGGTCATCAATGAATCCATCCACAAGGTGAACGAGTGCGTGCGCGTGGAAGACATCAACCGTTTGCACGCCATTTATCGGCGTACCCTGGAACTGTTGCTCGCTTCATAATGTCTTGTGTCACAGGGGACCTTATGCACAAGCCGAATCGCCTTTACGCATTGACTTTCGCACTCATTCTGGCGGCGAGCCTTTCCGCGTGTGCGGTCTTCCAGAAATGCTCTCCCGAAAATTGCGCAATGGATGCCGAAATCAATTCGGCGGTGGAAGCGACGGTGGCCGAACACCGGGAACTCGGACCACCCGCCGCGCTGCGCGTTCAGACCATCAACGGCTTGGTGTACCTAAGCGGTACGGTCGATACGGAATTTGAGGTTCGCAGAGCCGAGGCGATCGTGCGCGGCGTCCCGAACGTCAAGGACGTGGTGAACAATCTCAACGCGCGCAGCAACGGCCGCTAAAGGGTTCGGCCGCCGAAGGCTTCAGGGGAGAGGCGCAGCGAGATCGACAGCTTGGTGCCCTGATTCGATTTGCTGTCTATCAGCAATGCCGCGCCGATGAACTCTGCCTGCTCGCGAAGGCCTAGGATTCCATAGTGCTCCTTCGGAATGCTTGCGGGGTCAAAGCCCCGGCCGTTGTCCTCGACATGGAGTTCCAGCTGCGTTCCGTCGGTTATTTTAAGCTTCACGGTGACGTGCGTTGCCATGGAGTGCTGTTCGATGTTGCGGAATATTTCTTGCGCCATTCGCAATAGGGTCTCGGCGCGCTCATCGCCGAATCGGGCGGCCTCCGGATCGGCGTCGAACTCTCCCGCGATGCCGGTGCGGTCCAAGAAGTGCTGGAACGCGATGGACAGGGCGGGTCCGAGCCCGGTCTCGCGCACCGCGTTCGATCGAATCTGAGAAATGGCGCTGCGCGCTTCCTTCAGCCCGTGATGCGCAATTTCTTCGGCATGTGCAAGCTCCGCCGGCACGGCTTGCGGGTCATGCGCGTGCAGCCTTCGCAGCAACCGGATCTCGCTCAGCATCGCCATCATCGAATGCGCCAGCGTATCGTGCAGGTCGCGCGCGATTCTCAGGCGCTCTCTGACTATCGCGGCAAAACGAGACTCTTCCGCCAGCCGCTGCACTTCCTGGGTCCTGACTGCGACACGTCGCTCGAGTTCACTGCGCTCCTGCTGAAGCTCACCGAGAATCTTCGCGAATGCGCCGCCGAGCTGCGCCACTTCATCGACGCCCTGGGGCACCTCGAATCCCCCCGCATGATGGTGTCCTGCGCCGGCCACGGACACAGCCAGGCGCTGCAGCCGGCGGGTTATATGGCGCGCACCAAGGATCCCTAGGAAGGCTGTCAACGCGCCCAGACACAAGGACACCCACAGAATCTGGGCTGCCAGGGCGTCCGCGCGCTGGTAGACACGCTGATTGGGTTCACTGAGCTGCACCAGCCAATCGCCGGCGGATGATTCAGCCCCGGCGCTCAAGGGCTCGCGCGAAACGAGCACTTCCTCGCCGTGGGGCACGCGCTCGAATTCCAAGAGGCGGCCGCTCATCTCGAGAGCTGGGGATGCCGGCGCCGGCGCTTGCTCGCGCGCCGGCCTTCCCTCCCAGCGCTTGCCGCGCAAACCATCCGGTCCCGCGACTACCAAGCCGCTGCGATCCAATATACAGGCCTGCGCCGCATTCCGAGGATCCGATTCGTCCGTGAGGCGCAAGGGATGGTCCGGTGTTCGGCGCCACGTTAAATGAGCCGCGATTATCCCGATGATCGCACCGGTCTCGTCCCGCACCGGGGCAGACATATCGCCGAGGCCGGAGACTCCATTGGCCGGCAACGCGGTTTTGGTCCTTGCAGCCTCCGCAATCAAGCCGATCCAAAGACCGCGTGATCCTCTTGAATACCATTCGCTGGTTGTCACCCGGCCTTCCGGTAACTCGCCATCGCTGCTCATGACCTTGCCCGCGACGTCCGCGATTGCGATCCAATCGAATCCGGGATAATCGGCCTTGAGGTAGCGGAAGAAATCCGCCAGATCGGCCGGTCGGCGTGACACAGCGGCGCTGCGGAACACATTCTCCGCAGCGCGCACTGCGGCCAAGCGCGACGCCAGGGCTTGGTCCAATTCAGCGGCGAGCAGGTCGGTTTCCAACGAGAGCCGGCGTATGTGTTGCTCAACCACGTGTTCGCGGGCAATTCGTCCTACCCAGACCGCCGCTGCGACTGAAAACGTGGAGGCGAGGGCAATGGTGAGCCACATGACTCCCGCGGCAAGGCTGCGCCTCGGATCGATGATCACCGCGCGCGCCGCGGGTAAAAGGTGACTAAAGTCACTTCCAAACGATGCCGATCGAGTCGCATTATCAGGCCCGTGAGCAAGCACGAAAGTGGAGTTTACACGTGACCGGTAGCGATGAGGCGCGCTCGCCCCGCATTCGAATCGTCATCGCCGAAGATCAAGCTCTGGTGCGCAGGGGCGTGGCCTTGCTGCTTTCCTTGGAGCCGGACATGGAGGTGGTTGGACAGGCTTGCAATGGCGCCGAGGCCGTCGAACTTGCGCGATTACTGCGCCCTGACGTCGTCCTTATGGACTTGCACATGCCGATAAAAGGGGGTGTCGCGGCAACGCGCGAAATCACTCGAGCGCAACCGGCAACACAGATTCTCGTTTTGACCACGTTGGATGACGATGAAACCGTATTCGAAGCCGTGCGTGCCGGGGCCCACGGATATCTGCTGAAGGATGCGGAGGAGGATGAGTTGCTCGAAACCGTCCGAGCCCTGCGGCGCGGCGAATCACGGTTGACTCCACAGATCGCACGCAAAGTGATGGATCAATTTCGGCGCCTCGCGCAATCGGAGCCTCTGCGAGAGGAAGCGGTTGCAGGCCGCAACGCCGGCGAAGATGCGTCCAATCAGCCTGCCAAATTGGCGCCTGAGCCGCTGAACGACAAGGAAGAGAAAGTCCTCGAGCTCATCGCGCAAGGCATGAGCAACCGGCAGATCGGTGCTGCGCTGTTCCTGGCTGAAGGCACGATAAAAAATTACGTCAGCCGAATCATGGAAAAGCTTCACGCCAATACCCGAACGGAACTTGCGCTGCTGTCCAGAAGAAAGTGACTACCGCATGTCTGTCGTCGAGCTCGCGCTAAAACGGCCTTATACGGTCGTGGCCTTGCTGATTCTCATCAGTCTCGGAGGGATCGGCGCTGCGCTGCGCATGCCGATCGATATTTTCCCGGAGATCGACATACCCGTTGTCGCGGTTGTCTGGACCTACAACGGCATGAGCGCCGAGGACATGCAAAACCGCATTCTGACGCTCCATCAGCGCCAGCTCGCCTCTCTGGTCGATAACATCTCGCGCATCGAAGCCGTGAGCTACCAGGGCGTGGGCGTGGAGAAGATTTATCTGAGTGAAGGCGCCGACGTCACGCGCGCCGTCTCGCAGCTTGCCAGCAGCGCGCTGGTCGTTCTCAAGTACATGCCCCCGAACATTACGCCGCCGTTGGTATTGCGCTATGGGGCAACCGATGTCCCCATCATTCAGCTCAGCCTCTCGAGCAAGTCTCTGCCCGACACGAAGCTCAACGACCTGGGGCAGAACATCATCCGGCCCGCGCTCGCGATCGTTCATGGTGCCGAGGTGCCTTATCCCTATGGTGGTAAGCCGCGGGTGATCATGGCGGATTTGGATTCCCAAGCGCTGCAGGCGCGCGGTCTGTCTCCCTCGGATGTAAGCTTGGCCCTGCAGCACCAGAACGTCATTTTGCCTGCGGGCGACGTCAA
>JAQGOD010000138.1 GCA_028293775.1 Gammaproteobacteria bacterium | reverse complement strand
CGGGGGATCCCTGCCGACAGCGAGGCAGTGGCGCGGGGCAGCCTTGGTGGGATTCCTGCTTCTCGTGGTCGGAAACGGCGGCGTCGCGATCGCGGAACACTGGGTGAGTTCGGGCGCGACGGTGGCGCTCATCAGCATCATGCCATTTGCAACTGCCCTTTGGTCCGGCGCTTTCGGCGAATGGCCTCGGCGCGCCGAATGGGTCGCCATTGGCCTCGGCGCCGTGGGCGCCGCTGTCATGCTGATGGGGCGCGACCTGCAAGCGAGTGCCATTGGCACGACTATCATCCTCTTTGGTACGGCGTCGTGGTCTTTAGGCACGGTGCTTTCCCGCCGCCTGGACATTCCCCATGGACCCACCGGATTCGGCGCGGAGATGCTGACCGCGGGCGTCATGGCGTTGGCAGTCAGCGCAGCGCTGGGCGAACACTGGGCGCTCCCGCATGCACCGCGTGTCTGGTGGGCATGGGGGTACCTCGTGGTATTTGGCTCTCTCATCGCGTTTTCCGCCTACCGGTTTGTCGTCGAGCGGGCGTCGCCTTCACTTGCGGCAACCTATGCCTATGTCAATCCACCCGTTGCGCTGGGCGTCGGTTGGTGGTTGGGCAAGGAAACTTTTTCCGCAAACGTTCTCGTGGGTCTGCCCGTTGTACTTGGAGCGGTAGCACTGCATGCCTGGATACAGACGCGCGCCAGCGGCATCCCGGCACAACGGCCAGACACCCCTCGTCCTGCCCAAGATCCGGCTTAGCTTACCGCTGCGTCGCGATTGCACCGGAACTCTTGAAACCGCTACCGAATTCTGGAACGTGGCGGGCTTGCCGGTGGAGCATTTGCCGCAGGGCACCGCTACGCCCCCGCCCGGCTTTCTTATGACGCTCAAACTTGCGGGGACTCATTTGATACGATGGGTCACGACGAGAGCGGGTAACTACCGAGAATGCCGAATTGATACTTGAAGGAGAATGGGCCGGGTGGCGTCTCCGGGATACCGATCCATTCGAACTACACGCTGGACCGTTCTATTGTCGGCAGTCGTCCGACGGCAGCCGACAATGCGCTTTTAGCCGTACATGGAGGCTGTCTGATGTCGTTTGCCGACTTCGCGCTATTTTGGATTGCCGGCGACGAACTGCCGGACATGGGGGCTGTGACCGTGTCATTCAGCAGCGAATTTTTGGACAATGCTCAAGAGGGCGACCTCATTGAAGCTGGCGGCGAGGTCTTGCGCGCCACAAGATCAATGGTATTTGTCCGCGGCTTGATTTCGAGCGGGTCTCGACCGCTGCTCAGCTTCTCCGCCACATTGAAGAAGTTGCGTGCCAAGGATTCTCCATAGCTAACATCTATCGAGAGCACCTGAAGCCAGTACTACAGCGGCACTGCCTTCACTGCGATGCCGCATAACTTCTGCGCAGTACCAAGAATCGTGGATTGACATGTGGACGGCAAAATTAACATCGACGATTTGATTCCGCATACTATGCCGTTCGAGAAAATCAATCAGTCAATCGGGAGTCACTATGTCAGTAAAGATTCATCCCTCCGTGGACAATGGCGTCAAGGCCGGCAACCCAGGCTATAGCGGCGGCACCCTAAAGTGTAAGTGTGCCAAGGATCCGGTCGCCGTGAGTATCAAGTCCAACGTGGCTTTCAACCACGTGTGTGGTTGCACGAAGTGCTGGAAGCCTGACGGGGCAACCTTTTCTCTGGTTGCCGTCGTACCGAGCGACAAGCTGTCGGTCACCGCGAACGCTCAAAAGCTGAAGATTGTTGATTCCTCCGCAACGATTCAACGTCACGCCTGTACCGGTTGCGGCGTGCATATGTATGGCCGGGTGGAAAACAAAGCCCATGCATTCCATGGCCTAGATTTCATGCATCCGGAACTGTTGGAGGCCAATGGCTGGGAGGCGCCGGGATTCGCGGCATTCGTATCCTCGATTATCGAGTCAGGGACTAAACCGACTGAGATGGAGGCGGTGCGTAAGCGCCTGAAGGAGCTCAATCTCGAGCCCTACGATTGCCTCTCACCCGCGCTCATGGACGTCATTGCCGCTCACACCGCGAAAGCGAAGGGCACACTCGCCGCGTGAACCGACTTCGCCGGGCGATTCGATAGCTCAGGCTTCGATTCGCCCGGCCGGACGTCGGGATCCCTGACTTGCGCTGCCATGCGCTAGTTTACGTTCTTTGCCTCGCGAGCCTTGGCATCAGCGACCATGTGCTTGACGTCTGCGAGCAGCGCTGGGGCGTCATAGACTATGCCGTCATGAATCGTATAGCGTACGCCGCCGACCCGGGTCACCTGCCGAGTCGTGTCATCCAGGTGTACGGTCCCAGTGCCGTACAACACTTTAAAATTCGCCAGCGGATTCTGCGGCACGATCACCAGGTCGGCGATTTTGCCGGCCTCGATCGAACCGATACGGTCTGACATTCCCAACAGCTCTGCACCGGAAAGTGTCGCGGCGCGCACCGCCTCCAGGGGATGAAAGCCGGCTTCCTGCAGCAGCTCGAGTTCCCGCACCCACGCAAAGCCAAACAACTTATAGATGTAGCCGGCATCGTCGCCCACGGCGACGCGGCCGCCGGCATTCTTGTAGTCATTCACGAATGACATCCAAATTTGGTAGTTCCTTTTCCAGGCCACCTCATCGGCGGTGGTCCACGAAAACCAATAGGCGCCGTGAGATTCGCGGTTTGGCGAGTACCAGCGCATCAGCGTCGGCAGCGTGTATTCATCGTGCCACTCCGCGTGCATCTCTTTACTTAAGTCGCGGTTCGCCTCATAAATCGTGAAGGTCGGTACCAGCGTGAAGTCGCGCGCTTTGAGCGTGTCGATGACTTCCTTCCAGCGGGCGCTCCCGCGCGGCGCGGCCTGCGACCAGAGCCGCCCGGCTTGGCCGAAGCGGTCGTATTCATCGCTATAATTGTAATCCAAGGGATAGTCTTGCACGCGCCGGTCCGTGAACAGTGCCTCTGGCAATCCGTACCAATGCTCGAGACTGGTGAGGCCCCAGCCTGAAGTGTCCATGACATTCATGCGCGCTACCGCGGTCTGCGAATGATGGCAGGCGCTGCGCAATCCCTTGATTTTCGCCTCCGCCAAGGCGGCTTCCATGATGGCCGGCGGCGCGCCCAAAAACTTGATGCCATCGGCGCCGGCTGCGGCAACGGCATCCACCCAGCGGCGCGCCTCTTGCGGATTGCTGACGCCGCCAGGCGTGTCTACCTCGACAGGAAATCCGGCATAGGCTGCGATGCGCGGTGCGACGATCTCATGCGCGGCGCTGCGGCGGCGTTCATTCAGCGTCCAATGCAGGCCGTTGAACGAGCCCGCCTCGCGTACCGTGGTGATGCCGTGTCCCAACCACAGCTTGTAGACGTATTCGGCCGGCGGCATCTCGCCGACATTGCCTTGATGGGCGTCCGCGATATGCGCATGCGCGTTGATGAATCCCGGCAGGATGTACATTCCGGCGGCATCGATCTCGTAATCGCCCTTTTCTGGCCGGCGCGATTCTTTGATGGGCACGTTCGGGTAGCCAACGCGGACGATGCTCGCGATCTTGTCGTTCTCGACAACGATGTCGACCGGGCCGATCGGCGGGGAGCCTGTGCCGTCGACCATCGTCGCGCCGCGAATCACCATGCGCTTAAACGGGCCCGCGCCCTCTCCGGGTTTGCGCGCCGGCGCGGGCTCTGGCGGATGCACGGCGCCCCCGATGATGGCGCCGATGTACTCCTCGCCGGGCGCCGGCCGCGACGTCGTGGCCGCCAGCGCGCCTGAGGTACCTAAAAGCACCAGGGCCATGCCGGCCAGGTAGGCCGGGGAGCGCGTGCGGAAAATAAAATGAGCGGGGTTTCTCGAGTTCTGGTGCATGTTCTTGAGTCGCCGCGAAGTCCGAATCTAGTCGGTTATTTGGTGATAGCGCTGGATGGCACGAGCTTCAGTGAGGGCGGTATCTAGCATTATCTGCTCAATTCAATTGTAATGCCGCGTCAACTGCAGCACGGGCGAGCAAGCGAGTGGAATCCAGCGTCGGCAACGGACAATCGTCTGACCGTATGAGTAGAGGAATTTCCGTGCACCCGAGTATCACGCTATCGCAGCCACGCGCCTGCATTCGTTGAATGACCTCGTTATATCGAAGGCGAGACGCCTCGCTGAATATGCCATTGACGAGTTCCGTGAAGATGATGTCATCGATGATCTTCTGGTCCCCTTCGGCGGGCGAGCTGATCTTTACAGCGTACTTCTCGAACATTTCCGGATAAACCGGCCCGCGCATGGTGAAACGGGTGCCGAGCAGCGCGGCATGCCGGTAGCCGTCGCGCACCGCGGCCTTCGCGACTTCTTCTGCGATGTGCAGCCACGGAATGGGTGATCTCGACACGACATGTTTGAACGCGAGGTGCGCGGAATTGTCCGGGCAGATCGCGAACTGCGCGCCGGCTTGCGCAACGATCTTCGTTTCGCGCAGCATGAAATCGGCGACGCCCTCATAGTCGCCACGATTGAATGCAGGCATCCATTCTCCCATGGCAATGCAGCTGAGAGTCACCTGCGGATGCAAGTGCTCACCCATGAATTTCAGCGAATACGCGGAAATTTCGCGAAAGCACAGCGCCGCGCCCTCGACGCTGCACGCCACGATGCCGATGTGTTTCGCTTTGGTGAGCATGCGTGATTG
>JAQGOD010000120.1 GCA_028293775.1 Gammaproteobacteria bacterium | reverse complement strand
CCCTATCTCGGCAACCGCATGTTGATCGCGGAAATTGCGGCGGCCGGCGGATTGGCGGCGTGGGAACCCGGCGAGCTTGCGGATGCAGACTCGGAACTCCGAATATGGCGCCACTTCAAGACACGGGCACCCTCGCCTTCGTTGTACTTAGGTTACGGGCGCGATGATCGATTCTCGCCGGCGCATAGCCTGCTTGCAAGAGCGCAGCCGGCCGATGCGATCGATGTCATCGACGGCGGGCACGATTGGCGCACGTGGTCCAAGCTGTGGGAGAATTTTTTGGATTCACATTTCAAATGAGCCACGAAGACAATTTACCCGGCGCTTGGACGCCCTCGCCATTGCTGTACGCGACCGGCGCCTTGCACTTGGGCGCGGCCGCTGCGCTGATCGGGCGGCCGCGCATCTGGCCCTGGGTGCTGAGCGCCGTGGTTGCAAACCATGTTGCATTGGCCGCGGCGGGCCTTTGGCCGCGAAGCCGGCTGCTCGGCCCGAATTGGACGCGTCTACCCAACCAGGGCAGCGTCGCAACGGGCGTGGCGATTACCATCGATGATGGTCCTGAGCCGAGCGTCACGCCGCAAGTCTTGGCGCAACTGGAGCAATATCGGGCAAGCGCAACGTTTTTTTGCGTGGGTGAGCGCGTCCTGCGCTACCCGGATTTGGCGCAAGAGATTGTCAGGCGAGGCCATGCAATCGAAAATCACAGTCAGCGGCACCGGCACAACTTCTCTTTGCTGGGCCCCGGCGCCATGAGCGCCGAGATTTCACGCGCGCAAGAGAGCATCCATCGGGTGACCGCAAGCCTGCCCCGCTTCTTTCGGGCACCGGCGGGTCTGCGCAATCCGTTCCTCGATCCCATCCTGGTGCGGCTGAAACTGCGCCTTGCCAGTTGGACGCGGCGCGGCTTCGACACCGTGAATTCCGATCCCGATGCGGTATTCAGGCGCCTGGCGAATCCGCTTCAGCCCGGGGACATCTTGTTATTGCACGATGGCCATGCGGCACGCAGCCGCAGCGGAAAAGCGGTGATTCTGGAAGTCTTGCCGCGCCTGCTGGAGGCGCTGAACACCAAGGGATTGAGTCCGATAACGCTGCGCGCGGCGTTGCCATGAGAACCATGCGGCCGCTGCTGCTTGCGGAATTTACTGCGACCAGTTGCATCGGCCGCGGAGTGGGGCCCACGCTTCAGGGTTTGGTCGAACAACGCAGCGGACTGACTCGCTGCGCATTTGAGACGGTGGAAATCGACACCCACATCGGCGAAGTCCCGGGCGTCGATGCGCAGCGTCTGCCGAAGGCATTGCAGATATTCAATTGCCGCAACAACCGTTTGGCTGAGCTCGCCCTGCAGCAGGACGGGTTCTTCGAGGCTGTGCAGAGCGCGGCTGCGCATTGGGGGCGGCGGCGTGTCGGCGTATTCATCGGTACGAGCACGGCGGGCATCATGCAAACCGAGCTCGCTTACCGGGCGCGCGATCCCATCAGCGGCACGCTGCCGGCGAGTTTCGAATATGGCACGACGCACAACTCGTTTTCCGTCGCGGACTACCTGCGGCGGCGTTGCGGCTTGGAAGGTCCCGCCGTGGCGGTATCTGCGGCATGTGCATCCAGCGCCAAAGTCTTTGGCTCGGCGCGCCGTATGATCGAGGCAGGCCTCATCGATGCGGCCCTGGTCGGCGGAGCCGACTCGCTATGTCTCACGACCTTGTATGGATTTCATTCGCTGCAGCTCTCGTCGGCCTCGCCATGCCGGCCCTTCGATGCGGCGCGTGATGGTATTTCGGTCGGCGAAGCTGCCGCGTTTGCGTTGCTGGAGCGCGTGCCCGAAAATCTCGCTGCCAACTCCGTGCTGCTCTTGGGCGTGGGAGAATCGAGCGACGCCTACCATATGTCGGCGCCGCACCCGGAAGGGTTGGGCGCCAAACGCGCCATGCAGGCGGCTTTACGCATAGGTTCGATGGAACCCTCCGACATCGACTACATCAACTTGCACGGCACGGGCACACCCAGCAATGACCGGTCGGAAAGTCAGGCGGTCACCAGCCTCTTCGGGCCGACCACGCCCTGCAGTTCAACCAAAGGCGCAACAGGCCATACGTTGGGCGCCGCGGGTGCGTTGGAGGCAGTGATCAGTGCGCTCGCCATCCAGAATGGCTTGATGCCCGGGGGCATACAGAGCACTCGAATCGACCCGACCCTGACGGCCCATTACATCAGAGAGAATCGGCGGGCACCGGTCAGGCGGGTGCTCAGCAATTCCTTCGGATTCGGCGGCACCAATTGCAGCTTGATATTCGGCCACGCCGGATGAGCTTGTCCGCATACGTCGGCGGGATCGGCATCTTGGGCCCGGGCCTCGACAATTGGCCGCAGGCAGCGGCAGTTCTTTCCGGCCGGCAGCCATACCGGACCGCGCCGACGGAACTGCCCACGCCTGGGATGCTGCCGCCCGCTGAACGGCGGCGCACCGGGCGCGTCGTCAAGCTGGCCTTGGCAATTGCGCATGAGGCTGCCGCCAATGCCCAAGCCGACGCCACGCAAATACCCAGCGTATTTTCCTCCTCGGGGAGCGACGGCCATATCTGCCATGAAATCTGCCAAGCCTTGGCGCTCTCCACCCGCGAGGTCTCGCCGACGCGGTTTTCCAATTCCGTGCACAATGTTGCGGCGGGCTATTGGAGCATTGCCACCGGCTCGATGGCCGAGGCCAATGTCCTGTGCGCATTCGATGCCAGCTTCGTCGCCGGACTATTGGATGCGCTCGCCCAGACTGCCGTCGATCAACAGCCGGTTTTGCTCGTCGCGTATGACACGGAATATCCGCCGCCCCTGCACGCAAAGCGTCCCATACCCGATGCTTTTGGCGTCGCGATGATTCTCACTCCCGAAAGGAACGCAACCTCGATGGCAAGGATTGGACTCGTCCTGACCGACGAGAACGCTGACCCCATGCCGGATGCGGAGCTGGAGGCATTGCGAAATGCGATTCCCGCCGCCCGATCCCTGCCGCTCCTTCGCTTGCTCGCGACCGGCGCTCAGGGCCGTACGATTCTCGATTACCTCGACGTGTCGCGCGCAGCTGTGCAAGTGCAACCGTGCTTCTGAACCGAGCATGGATCGAGGCGCGCATTCCCCATCAAGGCCGGATGTGCCTTCTGGATGAAGTGATCGAGTGGAATGCCGGCCGCATCCGTTGCCGCACGGGCACGCACCGGGCGCTCGACAATCCGCTGCGTTCGCACGAACGCCTGGGGTGTGCCTGCGGAATAGAATACGCCGCGCAAGCCATGGCGCTGCATGGCGCCTTGAACGGCGGAGCGGTCTCGCAGGTGGGCCTTTTGGCCAGCGTGCGGGACGTTCGCCTGTTCGTCTTGCGGCTGGACGATATCGAGGCGGACTTGATATGCGAGGCTACCCATCTTGCCGGTGATAATCTTACGGCCCTGTACGAGTTCGAATTACGGGATCACGAGAGAAGCTTGCTCAGCGGCCGCGCAACCGTGGTGCTGGATGCAGCGAGGCGGTCGAAATCATGAAGGAGCCCGCCACGCGCGCCTTGGTCACCGGCGGCAGCGGCGGTATCGGCAGCGCCATTTGTCGCGCCTTGAGCGCTCAAGGCCATTATGTTTACGTGCATGCCCACCGCGGCATGGAGGCCGCTGAATCGGTAGCCGCCGACATCGCCGGCGCCGGAGGCAGCGCGAGCGCCATACAGTTCGATCTGACCGATGCGGCCGCGACTCGAAGCGCACTCGACAGGATCATGGAAGAAGGACCTATTCAGGTCCTGGTCAACAATGCCGGAATCCACGACGATGCGGTCTTTCCTGGAATGAGCCCTCAGCAATGGCATCGGGTCATCGATGTCTCCATCAATGGCTTTTACAACGTTACGCAGCCGCTGATGCTGCCCATGATCCGCACGCGGTGGGGCCGCATCATCAGCATCTCGTCCGTCACTGCCCTTCTCGGCAACCGGGGGCAGGTCAACTATGCCGCGGCCAAAGGCGCCCTGAACGCGGCGACCAAGGCTTTGAGTCTCGAGGTGGCAAGCCGCGGAATCACCGTCAATGCGGTGGCACCCGGTATCATTTCCACGGAGATGACTAAACTCGCCTTCGACGAGACGGCTATCGACAATATCGTGCCGATGAAGCGCGCCGGCTCGCCTGAGGAAGTCGCCAGTTTAGTTGCGTTCCTCGCCTCTCGGCAGGCGGCCTATATAACGGGTCAAGTGATTTCCATCAACGGCGGAATGACCTAGAAAAAAGCTTCACGCATACGCGTCGAGCAATCCGTTTGCGGCGCGCGCCATGGCGCTGCTCGGTGCCGCCGAAGCGACGGAGTCGGCGGCCATGGCCGGTGCTCCCGCATATCCTCTCG
This sequence comes from Gammaproteobacteria bacterium, assembly GCA_028293775.1. The sequence continues at coordinate 534 of JAQGOD010000120.1, read as the reverse complement.
GGGGTGGCGATCGGTCTTGGAAAGAGCGCTGAGAAATGTCGACGCTCACTTGGCCGAAACCCTGTGCGCCCAGCATTTCACGAAGTTTCGGCGCGCTTGATTCCAACGCATCGCGGGTGACCGCACTGTGGCTCGTAAACCAGACTTGCGCATGCCCTGCTTGCAGGGCGATGCGTACTTCGATGGGTCCGAGAGCCGGTGGATTCACCTGCAGCTTGGCGCTGGTCAAGTTGCCGTCCATCATGATGCCGACGCGATCCGAAACGCCTTGCCCGAATTCGGCGCTGTCAACGCCGGCAGAGACTTTGAATGTGGGCGTCGGCGCTGAATCGGCGACGCTCGAGCCCGTGGAGCTCAGCAGCTGTGCGGCCGCTGAGCCGTCGCTCGATGCGCCGGGCAGAAAAGAATCCGAACCGCCCCCGCCCCGCGAATGCTTGTCAGCGCCGGCGGCACCGCCGACGGCGGATACGACCTGCGCGATTGCCGCCGCCGTTGCAGCAGTTACGGTCCCTGAGTTCGCACCCGAATCCCCCG
>JAQGOD010000116.1 GCA_028293775.1 Gammaproteobacteria bacterium | reverse complement strand
GCCGCGCCACGTACGCGGCGCTGTTTGCCGGTGCCCCGGCGGCGATCAACGATTTTCGCGACTATCTGGAGAAGGCCAAGCTCCCCGGTGAACGCCTCAAGGACGTCGAGGACTCCAGCCGCCAGCTCAATGCCGCGATCGACCGCGCCAGCCGGTTTCTCAATCTGGCCAGCCTCGCCTCGGTGCTGCTGGCGGCCGTGGCGGTCGCCATGGGTGCTCGGCGCTATGCCGCGCGCCACATCGATGCGGTCGCGCTGATGAAGTGCATGGGGGCCGCGCAGGGTTTTGTGCTCGCCATTTCCATCGTCGAATTGACGCTGTTGGCACTGTCCGCAGTCATCATCGGCACGGCCTTGGGATTCTTGGCACAATCGGGGCTGGTGTGGCTGCTGAAGAGCCTGATACCCAGCGGCCTGCCGGACGCGTCTTTGGCGCCGCTGCCGATCGCATCGGTCACGGTGCTCGCCATGCTCATCGGCTTTGCCTTGCCGCCGCTACTGCAGCTGAAGAGCACACCGCCGGCCCGGGTATTGCGCAAAACAGTGACTGCTCCGCCGCTGCGCTACGGGGTGAGCTACTTGTTGGCGCTCGCGGCGTTGATGGCGATTCTCTGGAGCATGGTCCGGGACACGGAGCTGGTGTTCAGCGTCTTGGCCGGCGTCTTGGGAGTGGGCCTGGTGCTGACGCTGGCGGGCTTCGCCTTGGTGCGCTTGACCAGCCGGTTGCGGGGCGGCGTGGGCGTCGCGTGGCGGTATGGCCTGGCCAATGTGTCGCGCCGCGGTACCGGCAGCGTGGTGCAAATCGTCGCCTTCGGCTTGGGGCTGATGGTGTTGCTGCTGCTCGCAGTGGTCCGCGGCGATTTGCTCGCGGATTGGCGGCGCAGTCTGCCGAGCGATGTGCCGAACAATTTCTTGGTCAACATTCGCCCCGAGCAGCGAGAGGCTCTGCAGGAGTTTCTGACCGCTCACGGTTTCGGCGCGCCGCAGATGTATCCGATGGTGCGCGCGCGCATTACCGCCATCAACGGGCAGTCGCCGCAGTCGCTCAAGTTGAGCGGCGAAGCCGGGCGCAACTACGTCGAGCGCGAGCAGAACCTCACGTGGTCGGCCGACATGATGGAAGACAATCAAGTGGTCGCGGGCCGCTGGTGGACGGCCGCCGATGCAGGCAAGCCCTTGGTTTCCATCTCATCCGAATATGCCGACGGGTTGCATTTGAAGGTCGGCGACAAGCTGAGCTTCGACGTTGCCGGTGAACCCTTGACAGCAGAAGTGTCCAGCATCCGAAAAATCCGCTGGGATAGTTTCCGGCCGAACTTCTTTTTGGTGTTTCCGCCGGGACTGCTGGATGGCGCAGGCGGCACCTATATGACGAGCTTGTATCTCAATTCCGCGCAACGCCCCTACCTCGCGGACCTAGTGCGGCAATTTCCGACGATTTCCGTTTTCGACGTCGATGCCATCCTCAAGCAAATCCGAGACATTATGGATCGAGCGTCGCTGGCCGTGCAGTACGTGTTTCTCTTTACCTTGGCCGCCGGGATCGTCGTGCTGCTCGCGGCGGTTCAATCCACTCGCGATGAGCGCCGCTACGAAAGTGCGATGCTGCGTACCTTGGGCGCGAGCCGCGGCACAGTGTTGCAAGGGGTGGCGGCGGAATTCTCGGCGCTCGGTTTTCTGTCGGGCACCTTGGCGGCCTTCGGCGCCACGGGTATAGGCTGGTTGCTGGCGCGACGCCTGTTCTCGCTCGAGTTCACCCTGGATCCGTGGGTCTGGGTCACCGGCTTGGTGTGCGGCACGGTGTTGGTCGGATTGAGCGGCACGCTGGCAACGCGAAGCGTGGTGAATACCCCGCCCATCGTCACCCTGCGCGATGAGTGATGGGGGCGCTCGAGCTCACTGCACTTCGAGTATCAGCCAACCGATCGGTAGCGGGATGCCGCGCGGCGGCAGCGCTTCGATCCGAATGGTGTAGAGGCCGGCGGATAAGCCGGTGGAGTTCAAGGTTACGCGCAATTCCCCGTTGGAATCCTTGAGCACGTTATTGAGCACCAGCGCGCGCCCTTGGTCTTGCTTGTCGACCACCACGCGAAATTGCGTCAACTTCTGTGTATAGCCAAGATCGATGTGCACATCCATGAGCAACGGTGCGGTTCTACTGACCTTGATCCGCGCACGGCCGATGCCGGGTGCGTGGTCGGGAGTCACCGCAATGGCTCGCTCGGCCGCCGGTTGTACCAAGGGACCTTGGCTTATCACGCGTTTGGTATCGTCGAGTTTTCCTTGAAGCACCGAATATTTGCCGGCCAACGCCCAACAAGCGACGAGACTGATAAAGGCGGTTGAGCCTAAGCCGATGAGCACATAAATGCTCTTCCACCACGGCGGTTTCGCTTCGCCCAAATCCTGCGGGCGGCCGCTGGCTTCGAGTAATTTCAGGCTGGCATGAGCGCGCTCCGACAGCTTGAGCTCAGTGAGATAATCGGGATGCGCGCGGCACCACTCTTCGAGGTCCCGAGCGCCTTTGAACGGCAGCTTGTTTTCCAGGTACCGCTCCACGAGCTCGTGATCTTCGATGAACTTACGATCGAAGCGCGGCGAAGCGGGCGCCGATTTTCCTTGTGCGATGGTGCGGGCATTCATGGCAAAGCTTTCCTGGTACCCATATTGCCGCGTCGCGCGCGAGCAATATGTGAAATGATCGGCATATAGTTCGCACGGTTTTCGCCGTGTGCGACCTGCATCACAAACCAAGCGTCGTTTAAGCGCTTTTCTCCATGGCGCCATCCATCACATCGCACACGGCGGCGATCGCGGCCTCACGCGTACTGGACTTGCGCCAAACGGCGCCCACGGTGCGAGAGGGCTTGGGGTTGGTGAATTGCCGAATGGTCAAGCCGCGTTGCGAGCCGAAGGGCGACTCCACGGCGAGTTCCGGCAGCAAGGTAATGCCTAAGCCCGCCACGACCATCTGCCGCAGCGTTTCCAAACTGGTGGCGCGGAAATCCTCGACCTCGCGCACATCCACGCGGCTGCAAACTTCCAACGCTTGGTCGCGCAGGCAGTGCCCGTCTTCCAGCAGCAGCAGCGTCTGACCTTTCAGATCCTGCACCTTGATATGGTTTTTCGCCGCCAGCGGATGATGGTTGGGGAGTGCCACGGTAAAGGCCTCTTTGTACAAGGCGCGCGATTCCAGGCCGTCGTGAACCAACGGCAGGGCCATGATGCCGACATCGATTTCCCCGTCGCGCAGGCGCTTCAGCAGCGGCTCGGTCTGGTATTCGTACAGCATGAGCCCCAGCTGGGGCACCGCCTTGCGGATCTTCTGCAGGACGCGCGGCAGCAAATAAGGACCGATGGTCGGAATAAGTCCGATTTTCAATTTGCCCGCGAACGGGTCGGTGTTGCTGCGGGCCAGTGCGATGATTTCATCGCCTTCGTCGAGCATGCGTCGGGCGCGTACCACGATTTGCTTGCCGACTTCCGTCAGCTGCACATTCTTCGGCTGGCGCTCCACGAGTTTGACGCCGAGAAACTCTTCGAGTTTCTTTAGCTGCGCAGAGAGGGTGGGCTGACTGACGAAGGTGCGCTCGGCCGCCTTGCCGAAATGCCCTGTGTCGGCCAACGCCACTAGATACTTCAAATCCTTGAGATTCAT
>JAQGOD010000081.1 GCA_028293775.1 Gammaproteobacteria bacterium | reverse complement strand
CGAGATCCGTCAAACGCCAAGCTCGCCGTTGACACCAAGCACATGGTCATCCTAGGCCACAGCATGGGCGGATGGGTGGCGGCACACACTGCCGGTCACGATCACGCCTTGGCGGGCACCATTCTGGTTTCGATGGCGGACATGGGTTTGGTCGGTGCGAGACCGCGCTCGGAGGCGGTGGCTGAAATGGCCGACGACATGGAAACGCTGGCGGACGTCACCGCCGAGAGCATGGTCGATGAGATCAAGGCGCATGCGAAGCAATTTTTGGTGGCCGGTGCGGCGCAGGGGTTGGCGCAGATGCCGGTCCTCGCCCTCACGGCGAACGATCACTTGGCCGCGCATACCGACGCACTGGTTGCCGCGATCAAAGCCAAGGGCGGAACTCAGGTGACCTCCTTGCACGTCGACACGGATCATGGCTGGTCTGATCATCGGGTCGGCCTCGAAGGCACGGTGATTACTTGGTTGGCGGGATTGCATTGAGCTGGTCCGCCAAACAGTACGTTGCTTTTGAAGACGAGCGCACGCGGCCGGTGCGCGATCTTGTTGCCGCGCTGCCGGTCGCTCATGCGCGCTCGGTGATCGACTTAGGGTGCGGCCCGGGCAATTCGACTGAAGTGCTCGCCGCACGCTATCCGGAGGCTCAGGTGGTGGGGATCGACAGTTCGCCTGACATGATCACGGCAGCGCGACAGCGGCTCCCACGGGTCAGTTTCCGAGTCGAGGAAGTGCAAGTCTGGAAGGATCCCGGACCCTTCGACGTGATCTTGGCCAATGCCGTTCTGCACTGGTTGCCCGACCACGAGACTCTGATGCCGCAATTGCTCGAACGCCTTAGGTCCGGCGGCGCACTTGCGGTGCAGATGCCGGACAATCTCGATGAGCCTGCACACCGCCTGATGCGGCAGATCGCGCAAGAAGGCCCGTGGGCGGCGAAGCTTGCGGGTGCTGCGCGCACGCGCACGACCCTGGCCGGTGCCGAATGGTATTACGAGGTCCTGAAGCCGCGCTGCGCAAGGGTGGATGTGTGGCGCACCACTTATTATCACGCACTTTCCGGAGGCGCAGCGGCGATTGCCGAATGGTTCAAGGGTAGCGGCCTGCGGCCATTTCTCGATCCCCTGACCGACGAGGAGCGCACGGCATACTTGCGTGACTTCAACCAAGGTATGGCCAAAACGTATCCGGGCCGCGCCGACGGCAGTGTTTTGCTGCCGTTTCCCCGCCTCTTCATGGTGGCCATTCGGTAGTGGCGATTCAAGAATTGCCGATTGAAGATTTGATTTCCGTGCCGGAAGAGTTGCGCGACGCCGTCAGGCATTGGTGGGAGCGGGCGTCCGTGATTCCGGAGTTTCTTCAAGCCTACGAGCGGCTGGCCGAACCTCGTCGCGCGCAGCTGCCGAAAGTCGTGGCGGCCAGTGAATTCGCCGGTTCCGTAATAATTCAAGACCCGAGATCGCTCGAGTGGGTGGCCCAAGACGAGCCTGAATCGGCGGCGGCGAATGCCGACTACGAAAAACGCGCGGCACGCTCGCCTACGGCGGAAGAAGCGGGGGCACTGTTGCGTGAGTGGCGCCGGCGCGCCATGTTGCGTATCGCGTGGCTCGACATCGCCGGAGTCGTGCCCGTGACGCAGACATTGCGTGCCGTCTCGGAGCTCGCGGATGCAATCATTCGCGCGGCGGCCTCCGCTGCCCAGCTGCACCTTGTGGCCACCTTCGGCCGGGCTCAAAGCGCGGACGGCCCGCCGGTGTTCATCATTTTAGGCATGGGCAAACTCGGCGGCCGCGAGCTCAACTTCTCCTCGGACATCGACCTCATGTTCTTGTATTCCGGGGCAGGCGAGACCGACGGGCCCAGGCTGATCGACAACGAAGAATACTTCAATCGGGTCGGCCGCGAGATCATTCGCTTGCTGGACGCGCGCAATGCAGATGGCTTTGTCTTTCGCGTCGACATGCGGCTACGTCCCTTCGGGGACAGTGGCCCGCTGGCCGCCAGCATCGCATCACTCGAGGACTACCTGCAGCAGCACGGCCGCGACTGGGAACGCTATGCATGGATCAAAGCGCGTGCAATCGTGGGTGCCAGCGCCTATGGGGCGGCTTACGAGGAATTCGTGCGCGCATTCGTCTACCGCCGATATCTAGACTTCGGCGTGTTCGAGTCGTTGCGCGACATGAAGGCTCTCATCGTGCGCGAGGTGTCGCGCCGCGACCTTGATCGGCATCTGAAGCTTGGCAAGGGAGGCATCCGGGAAATCGAGTTCATCGTGCAATCCATGCAATTGGTGCGCGGCGGCAGCGACCGCCGATTGCAAAATCCTGCCTTGCTCGAAGTGTTGCCGCTGCTGTCGGGTTCGAAGTTGGTATCGGCCGAGGTCGTGGCCGAACTCACCGATGCGTACCTGGTGCTGCGCAAGGCGGAAAACGCCCTGCAGATGATTCGCGACCAGCAAACGCACAGTTTGCCCGACGACACGGCGGATCGCGCGCGATTGGCGCTCTGCCTGGGATTCACTGACTGGAGCAGCGCGGCCAGGCACATCGAGTTGAGACTCGATACGGTGTCCGCGCAATTCGACGCCTTGTTGTTCGGCGCTCCCGAGGATCTACGCCGTCATGACGACGTCGGTGTTGACTGGCTCGACTCGAAGGTGGCCAAAATCGATGAGGAGCTGGCCAATAGTGGGTTTCCGGGCGGTCAAATTACGCCAGTGGCGGAAATTCTCGAATCTTACCGTCAGGCGGCGCCGTATCGCCGGCTGGATGAGGCGGGTCGTCGTCGCCTGCACGTCATTCTGGCGCGTCTGCTCGAAGCGGCGGCGCGGCATTCGGAGCCGGCCATCGTCGTGCGGCGGGTGCTGCGCGTTTTAGAAGCGATCGGTGCGCGCGCCTCTTATTTGGCACTGCTCAAAGAGCAGCCCGCCGCGCTCGATAGATTGATTGAGGTGTGCGGAATCAGCGGATTTCTCTCGCGCCAGATCGCGGATTTCCCGCTATTGCTCGACGAATTGATCGATCCCAGGACATTCGATGCGTTGCCGTCGCGGCAAAGCTTTGCATTGGAATTGGCGGCGCGCACCGAGCGGCTGACGCCGGATGATCCGGAACGTCAAGTGGAGGCGTTGCGGCAATTTCAAAAGGTCGCGGTATTTTCGGTGGCGCTGGCCGACCTGACAGGCCGCCTACCGCTGATGCGCGTCAGCGATCGGCTCACGGACATTGCGGAGTTGATCATCCAATGCTGCATGGATCTGGCCTGGCAACAAATGACACGCCTTTACGGAGTGCCGTACTGCGGCGATCAGCCGGACAATCTGCGCGTCGTGGCGGTGGCCGTCGCCGGCTATGGCAAGCTCGGCGGCCTCGAACTGGGCTATGCCTCGGACCTCGATCTCGTTTTCCTGCATGACTCGAGCGGCAGCATTCAGATCACCGAGGGCGAGCGACCGCTCGACAATGGGACTTTCTTCTTGCGATTAGGGCAGCGCATCGTGCATTTGCTCACCATGCATTCGGCGGCGGGCCGGCTCTATGAAGTGGATATGCGATTGCGCCCGAACGGCAAGGGAGGCTTTCTGATCACGGGCATCGATGCTTTCGAACGTTATCAGCAGACCGACGCCTGGACCTGGGAACATCAAGCGCTGCTGCGCGCCCGAGCCGTGGCAGGCAATGAAAAGGTGTGTGCCGCCTTCGAAGCAGTCAGGCGCCGCACCTTGTCGGTCGCCGTGCGTCGCGACACCCTCCGTAAGGACGTGCTCGAAATGCGGCTGCGCATGCGCCGCGAATTATCGCGGTCAGGTGCAGGGCAATTCGACATCAAACAAGACGCGGGCGGGATCGGCGATATCGAGTTTCTGGTGCAGTACTGGGTGCTTGGGTCCGCACAGGCTCATCCGGAACTATTGACCTACACCGACAATATTCGGCAGCTCGAAGGACTGGCGGCCGTCGGTGTCATCGACGAGGCAACCGCCGAATGGCTCAAGGAAGCGTATATCGACTACCGCACTGTGCTGCACCACCTGTCCCTCGAGGAGGAAGGGGAGCGTCTCGTAGCAGCCGCCCCCTACGCGCAAACTCGCGACCGCTTGCGCGAGATCTGGCG
>JAQGOD010000078.1 GCA_028293775.1 Gammaproteobacteria bacterium | reverse complement strand
CTCGAGATCATCGCGAATGAAAGGGATTGTGAGTCGGCGCTGTTCGACCATCGAGGCCTCATCGAGCGCGTCCAAGATTTGAAATAACGAGGGCAAATCGCGCGGCATGCGCTTCAAGAGATACTCGGAGGTTTCATAGGGAAGTTGCAATCCGCGCTGTGCAGCACGCAGGCGCAATGCCTCGATGCGGCCTTCGTCGTCCAGTTCGCGCAGCTGATACACCACGCAGGCAGCGGCCCTGGAGCGCCAGTCATCGAGGGACCACGGCGCCTGACGCGGGGGCACGGATGCGGCAAATATCAATCGAGTGCGCAAGTCGGCGGCCTCGTTGAACAGCCTGAATAGCGCTTCTTCCCATACCGGGTCGCCGGCGATGCTGTCCGCATCATCGATGCACAGCACCCGGCTGCCTTCGAACCCTAAGAGCGCTTCCGGCGGCAAGGCAAGCGCCCTATCCAAGGGAAAATAGGCTGCGGTGTCGCCGGCCGTGTCGCCGGCCGTGTCGCCGGCAGCGGCACAAACCGCCTGCAGCAAATGAGTCTTGCCCGAGCCGTGCGCGCCCCATAGCCACATCGGCGCAGGTGTTGCCGAGCGCAATGCTGCCAAGACTTCAGTGTTCTGGCCCGGCGCGAAACTCTCGAACACGGCGTCTGCCCGAGGCCGCACACCTAAGGACAGCTGTTTCATGCGGCGGCTGCCCGTTTTCCATAAACGAGCACGTAATCGAGACCGCTGACGATGACCGTAGCGAACACCAAGGCTCCGAGCCAAATTGCCACCCCTTCGGGAGGCTCTGCGAATTTTGCGCGGCTGAGCACGGTCAAAATATACGCTGCCTGGCAGAGCGTGTTGATTTTGCTGATGATGGAGGGATGCGCCTTCACCGGCCCGATGAAGATACGGTACGCGATGGCTCCGGCGACGATGATGACATCGCGCCCCACCGCGGCCGCCATTAGCCACGGCGGCACCAGCTTCATGAAAGCCAAGGCGACGAAAACCGTGGCAAGCAGCAGTTTGTCGGCGACGGGGTCCAGTATCCCGCCCAGCTCGCTCTGCCAGCCGAATCGCCGGGCCAAGTATCCATCGACACCGTCCGATGCGGCCGCGATAAAGAACAGCATTACCGCGAGTGACAGCTGCTGACGGACAAGCGCCATCGCAATGGGCACGACCAGCAGGATTCGGATCACACTGATGATGTTCGGGATGTGACGCACGAACGATGCGCTTGAGCTAGCGATGCAATTGGAAGCGCTGAATTCCAGTTTCGCCGGCGGCAACCGGCTGCAAACGCCCATTCAACGACAGCGCACGCTGCAGCGAATCAGATCCGCCGCGGGTCGCCAAGCGGAATCGCACTGTGTCGGCCGCCATCGATTCCACGCTGACATGCGAAATGAAGCTGAGCGACTCCAAATAACTTTGAACACTGGCGTAGTCGCGAAGATCGTTGATCCCGGTGACCTCGATATCCACGGGCACGAGGCTCCCGCTGGCGGCGAACAATCCGGCATACAAGTCCGCCGCACGATTGACGCCTTCCAGGGTTCCGGAGTACTCGCTGCTGCGATCCTGGAACAAATGAGTCCAGCGGACACCGGCATTCGCACCGGCGCCGCTCGCTCGCCCCACCAAGATCGCATCGCTGCCCATGCGCCGCGCCACGTCCGCGAAGCTGGAAGGACCGCCGCTGTTAAGCGCAGCGAAGTCAATATGGTACTTTTGCAGTTCCGCAGCGCTCGGCCAGACGAGCGGCAGTCCGCGGGCATAGGCCGCCGCATCGATTGCCGCCTTTAACTCGGAATTCTCATCGGTGGTCACGACGTTTCCGGCCGCCGAGCCGCCCACCCCGCCGCCCTGCACTGCCAGCAGCACCAAGGTTGTGGGCCGCTCGTGGCCCCACAAAGGCTGACCATTCTGGGTCAGCCAGCGCTCGATGGCGGAACCGTCGAAGGCCACCCATAATTGGCTATCCGGCGCGGTTCGAAACTGCTGCACATAGCGCCGTGCATTGGAAACCAGGGGACTCAGAGCTGCGTCATCGCCGGCCGTGCGACGGCCGGTGACGCGTACCAGTACCGTCTTCATCGCGTTCTGAAAGGCCGCTGTCTGCGCCGCTTCGGATCGGTCGGTGACCGGCGTGGTCGCCTGATACATTTCCGCCCGCGTGAGCGCAAAAGCCGCTTCGCCGAAGCAAAGCCCGGCAAGGCACGCGCACAATAAGGCAGCGGGCCGCAAATATCGCTTCGAAAAGCGCCATAAGTACTGTGCCATGGTGTTGTAAAATACCACAGCTGAACGGCCAACCGCCTTGGCCTCGAGTACTTAGAGGATCTTAGATGACCGAGCGAGCGCCCGTTACCTATCGTGACGCCGGAGTCGATATTGACGCCGGCGACGAACTCGTCGAGCGAATCAAGCCGCGGGTCAAACGCTCGATGCGCCCCGAGGTGCTGGCCGGGATTGGGGGTTTCGGCGCGCTGGTGGAGGTGCCCCTCGATCGCTATCGCAAACCCGTGCTGGTATCGGGGACCGATGGGGTCGGCACGAAACTACGCTTGGCGATCGATACGAGGCGTCACGACGGCATCGGGATCGACTTGGTGGCCATGAGCGTCAATGATGTGATCGTCCAGGGCGCGGAGCCGCTGTTTTTTTTGGATTATTTTGCCAGCGGCAAGCTCGACGTCGATGTGGGCGAGCGAGTCATCGCCGGCATTGTAGAGGGATGTGTGCAGGCCGGTTGCGCCCTGGTGGGCGGAGAAACGGCTGAGATGCCAGGGATGTATCACGGCGCCGACTACGATCTGGCGGGCTTCTGCGTCGGTATCGTGGAAAAGGACGCGATCATCGATGGTTCCAAAACGCGCGCCGGCGACGTGGTCTTAGGACTTCCCTCCTCCGGACCCCACT
>JAQGOD010000077.1 GCA_028293775.1 Gammaproteobacteria bacterium | reverse complement strand
CATAATAATCCTGCGGTGTGCCGCTTCCAGAGCGCTTCGAGTCCGGCTCATTCCCGATCTCCCAATAGCGGATCGCATACTTGAAGCCCTTGGCCCAACCTTTGTCGTAATGCAGCGCCATGTGGCGTGCAATTTGCGCGTATTTCTCAAGATCCAAAGACGTATCGGCGACGGAAGGCTGAGCCATGCGCAACAACGGCTCAGCGCCCGCGGTTTTGATCGAGCCGATCATCCGATCCGTCGGGCCGAAGTTGTAGCTCTTTGGATTGTCCGGATCGGCGCCCATGTCTGGAAAAATGGCATCCGCGCCGGGCCCAAGCGCAGCGTCCATGCGCACCAAGTCTATCCGTGCAGCCTTGTAGAATGCCGTTCCATCGGCGCGGCCTGTGGCTTGGACACCGCTGAATGGGCGCAAGGCGCCCACTGTGATCGCGGCATCAATGCTGATCTTGCGTAAGGTGGGCTCATCGTCCGCCGCGCGCGCGGGGCCGCGTAGCGCCGCAATGATAATCGCCGCGATCAGGACTGAAGTCGCGCGCGTATTCACCTTAGGCGTTAGCGCCGCCCTGAGGTACCAGCGCCAACACCCGCAACGGACTGCCTGAGCCGTTCACTATTTTCAGCGGAGGCGCGATCACCACCGCACCCGTCGGGGGCAGCTGGTCCAAATTCGTGAGGCTCGCCAGACCAAATCGATTGGCGCCGTGCATGATGGTGTGGCAAGGAAACATCGGGTTGAACGTGGCCGCCTGGCCGGCGTCCGTGCCCACAGTTTCCACCCCCACTCCCAGAATATCGCGCTCGCGCGCCAGGAAGGGTACGCACTCCGGGTGAAAGCCTGGGGTATGAGGTCCATCCGCGCCGATATTGAGGAACGACTCTCCGGGGCGTCTGGACCAATCGGTGCGAATAAGCACCCATGCGCGGCTGGGAATGCGGCCGTGGCGCTCCTCCCAGTCCTCGACAATTCCCTGAGTGAGCAGAAAATCAGCGCTGCCGCGCACTTGCGCGGACACATCGATGACACAGGCAGGACCGATGAAGCGCTCGACCGGAATATTATGCGTGGCGTTGTCAGGATAGTCCTTGCCGGTGACCCAATGTATCGGCGCGTCGAAATGCGTGCCGGTGTGCTCGCCGCAACTGATATTGTTCCAATACCAAGCCGGCCCGCGCGAGTCATAGCGCGAGATTTCTTCCAGCGCGAACGGCTTTGAAGGTGCGAACTGTTCCGGCAAGCGGATGGTCTGCGTGGCCGCTTCGAGCGGAACCGTCAGATCGACCACGCGGATACCGCCGCCGAGAATACCTTCGACGAGCGTGGAGAGAATCTGTGCGTGAGTGGCCATTTTATTTCTCTTAGGTGGTGCGCAAGCGAGCTAATAGTTAATCGAGGGATTGTCGCCAGGGTATATCACCCCCACGATATCAAATCCGCCCTGCGTTGTGCATTGCACTGAATGGATCTGCTTACGCGGCAAGAACAAAACATCGCCTGCCGCAACACGAGTCTTGGCGTTCTGCGTCCATACCACGCCTTCGCCATTGAGAAATATCAACGCCTCTTCGTACAAGTGCCGATGTGGCTCCGCTTTGGACAGCGGAATATTGCCGATGAACTGCGTCACGACCGTCGAGCCGTGTTCACGGTTGATCAGCATTTGGTAATAGCGCTCGGCCATCTTGTGGCGCTGCAAAGGATCAATCAACGCGAGTCGATCCGGAAACTCAGGGTCAAAATTCGCCGGCATCCTGTCCATCCACACCAAGTCTTCGCTGCCCGGCCCATTCGAAATGAAAAGATTGAGCGGTTCCTCGGAGCTGTTGTGCACGCGGTAGGCTTCCTCGGGCCGCACGTAGAGACCGGTAAGAGGTTCCACGGCGAAGCGGCGTCCGCTGATTTCTATCTCGCCCGTACCGCGGGTAATGAACAACACCGTATGACGGCCGTCCGCCGCGAGAACAGGAGAGCTGCCGCCGGCAACCTCGGCGTAGAACTGGGACTGGAATAGCGCGCCTAAGGCCGGCGTAACGACTTGACAGTAGCGCATCGCGCCGCGTGACATCAGCTTCGCCCGCGCGGTCGAGAACACGTAGCATTGGCCGTCCAGCCTGACGATAGGCCCTGCACCTCCGCCGACGCTGGCCACTTTCTGGTTCTCGGCACTGTCCGGGTCGTCCGTGACATATCCGCCGGGCAAGTTGCTGTGGGCACCATCGCAGAAGGGCCTGGTCGCGGTTTGCTTGCAGCCGCAGAAAATTACGTCCTCGTCACGCTCCGCCTTGAATAGCACAGGCAGATACGGGGTTCCCGCGTGCGAACCATCGCAGAAGGGCTGGGACTTGGAGCGTCCGCAGCTGCACCAGAGGTAGCGCTTACCTGCCTTGACCTCCCAATAATATCCCTTGCGATTTGCAATGATCGGGGCAGTCACTTAAGACACTCCAAAGCCCTTTCGGCTAGAAATTCCGGTTTACGGTAACGCCAATCGTCCGCGGCCGCACCGTCAGCAACGCCTCGGGATCTTGCGAGGAGTTGATGGCCGACACTTGAGCCCGCTTGTTGGTGAGGTTACGTGCAAAGGCCGTAATGCTCCATAGATTATTCTGCACGCCGGTGCGCAAATTGACCAACGTATAGGAGCTCAAGGGAATGTTGAACTTATTCGAGGCGAAATAAGAATCCACCGCACCGCGGTAATTGGCGTCCGCAGCAACCATACCGTTCCACGCGCTGTTGATGGGTCTTGTGTAGTTCAAGCCCACATCGGCCTGAAATTTCGGCACATTCGGAATATCCTCGCCGGTGACGCCCAGCGTCGGGTTTGCCAGCTTCTGCGCCGCCGTCGCACCCTGGGTGAGATACGCGTGCTGATAGGAGCCGGCAATGCTGGCTCTGAAATATTCAATGGGGCGGGCCCCGAATTCGAATTCCACGCCTTTGACTTTCGCCGTACCCGCATTGCCGGTGTAATTGAAGGCGCCATCGGCGGTTGTC
>JAQGOD010000009.1 GCA_028293775.1 Gammaproteobacteria bacterium | reverse complement strand
CGCCGCCTCCTGAGCGCTCGGTTAATCGGGGCAAAATATGCGGTCGAGACCGCCGCAAGCGCACGGGCCGCCCTTGACGCGTGTGTGCGCGCGCGTCCCAATCTCGTGATCACGGATTTGCGGCTGGAGCGGATGGACGGACTGGCGTTGCTGAGAGAACTGAAGAGCCGTTGGCCGGATTTGGCGGTCATCATCTTGACTGCCCACGGCACGATATCGGAAGCAGTGCAGGCCACTCAGCACGGCGCTTTCGGTTTCCTCATAAAGCCGGTCGATAAGCCGGAATTGCTGGGGCAGGTTCGCCGCGCGATCGAGAGCTCAACTTTCAGCTCAGCGCAGGGCGATTGGCGCGCCGACATCGTCTCGCGAAGCAATCTCATGGAGGAGCGGCTTGGTCAGGCCAATTGGGCGGCCGGAAGCGATGCGCCGTTACTGCTCATGGGAGAGAATGGAACCGGAAAAGAACTTCTTGCGCGCGCAATACATGCGGCAAGCGCGCGGCGCGAAAAACCCTTTGTCGTCGTCAATTGTCGACAGGTGGCCCGCGATGATGTAAATGCTTGCGCCGAGGGAGCAATCTCGGCCGCTGCAGGGGGCAGCTTATTGCTCGAAGAAATCGGCGACTTGTCCATGGAAGCGCAAGACAAGTACATCGCGCTTCTGCGAGGCAATTCCAGTGCGATGGTACGGCTGATTTGCACCACTTCGCGAGATCTCAACGAACAGATCAAATTGGGGACTTTCCGCCAAGAGCTGTTTTATCAAATCAACATCCTGGCCATCGAGATTCCTCCGTTGGGCCGGCGCCGCGAGGACATTCCCCTGCTCATTTCGCATTTCCTGGAGCAAGCCGTGGACCAGGGCGGCGAGAAAAAAATATATACACGGCAAGCCGTAGAATTGCTTGCCACCACCGATTGGCCCGGAAACGTCAGACAGCTATACGACTTGGTGAAACAAAATATTGCGTTGGTGAGCGGTGAAGTCATGACGGAGGAATTCGTACAGAAGTCCTTGAGCAGCGATGCGGTCCGGTTGCCTACGTTGGACGAAGCCAGGCATAAGTTTTCTCGCGCTTACCTGACTAACAAATTGCAAGGGACAAAGGGCAATATCAGTAAGGCCGCGCGTCTGGCCAAGCGCAGTCGCACCGACTTCTACAACCTGCTGTCGCGCTACTGCATCAGTCCGAAGGACTTCAAGAGCGACGAGATGCCGGAGCGCACCGACGTGGGGAGGGTGAAGTCGCGAGCGTAGATAGTGCATAATCGATGGTATGAGTGAACCTCGAAGCACGCGTCTGCGGCCTGCGGTCTCGATGGTCGTCACGCGCGTTCGGCAGCAAAATCCAGTACAAACCGCATACGTCACCGTGCTTTTTGCCGATCTGCGAGGCTACACCGGGATGGTCGAGCGCTTGCCCGCCGCTCGGGTGGTGCCGCT
Organism: Gammaproteobacteria bacterium; assembly: GCA_028293775.1. Next base: position 2,740 of record JAQGOD010000009.1, on the reverse strand, counting down.
GTTAGACGAATTCTTTCGGGTGCTCGGGAGCGCAGCCAACAAGTTCGGCGGCCAGGTATATCACATGGCCGGCGACGGGATCATGGCTGGATTTGGCGGCAAGCCAGAGAGCGGTGACGGAGCTGCCAAGGCCCTTGCAGCCGGTCACGCCATGCTGGAGGGCTTCATTCCGGTTGCCGAGCGATGGCGCCGCGAACTGTCCATCGACGCGGGGATTGGGATCGGCCTACATTTGGGCGAAGTCGCCTTTGGCCTCTTAGGTCCCCCGAAACGCAAGACCACCACCTTGGTCGGCGATACCGTCAATGTGGCGGCAAGACTGTGCAGCCGCGCGCGCGCCGGCGAAGTGTTGTTTTCCTGTACGGTTGCTGCGGCACTCCGTGATTCGCCGAATCCCAGCGAATACGCGGGATTTGCATCGTTCTTGCAGCTTCCGCAATTTGAATTGCGTGGCCGTCGTGGGCCGATTGACATTTGGTGCGTGCCGGCTTCCGAGCGCGTCACGCTGTAACAATTCCGCAAGATTTGGTGCCCCGAGCCGGGGTCGAACCGGCATGGCCTTGCGGCCAACGGATTTTCTTACCCGCTACGACTTTCGCCGCCGCGCAATTGCGCGTTTGGAGTCTGGAGTGCGCCTCGACCGTGGGAGTTCCGTTAAAAATTCCTTTAGGTCCCCGCCGTCCACTCTCTACACCTGCCGGGCCGTTCTGCACGGTCCGGATTGGCTCGGCGTTGCCTCGGGAGTCTCCGGGGGTTCGCCGACTTTGACGGGATCCGGCAGGGCGTTTCCGCGGCTGCCGCTCAATATATTTAAGTCCGTTGCGTCTACCAATTTCGCCATCGGGGCCCAGCGCGCCAGTGTACCTGGGATCGCCCGCTCACGGCGAGATGCGGCGGTGATGCCGGGGACCTCAGGTAGGTCCCCGAGCACGTATCCGCTACTTGTCCAGCTTAGTGACCTTGGTACCTTCAAGTGAAATATCGCCAATTAGGCCCTTTTCTCCAAAGACGAAAGCCAGGATGGGTCGTTGCAGGGTCTGGGTGTCATACGCGCCGCCGGCGCCTTTCGACAGTACTGCAACGCCGGTATCGGCGCCGATTGTCCAGCCATGGCTATTCACGAACTTGTCCAATGCCTCCTGCGTCATGAATAAAATGATTTCCCTGTGCTTCGCCAAGCCAAGCGTCAAACCGACCGAGGCCGAGGCAACGCTGTAATAGTCCACACTTTTGCCATTGATGAGCAATGCGCCCTCGCCGAATTGACCGCCTACCCCGACACCGCCTTTCGTGACCTTGGGGAACACCAGAGCACCCTTGGCGCGGGTAACCAAGTCCTTGTGCATCGGGTTGAGCTGATAGAACTGCTGCAGCGTGGCGTGCACGCCCTGATCGATTTCAGCCTTACTGGCGCCGAACGATACGGAACTCAAGAGCATAGTGACGGCCGCGAGACTCGCCGCCGCAAACAAATTACGAGATTTCATACGTCTTCCCTTCGTTATTGGGTTATTAACCGCTGCAAGTTTACGTGAAAGACCCGGCATGCCTAGGCAGCCTGCCCGCGAGTTAGGGTAGGTATCCGCTTACGGCCGGTGGGCGGCATCGAACACGATCGGGGTTTTGTTATACTACTGATATACGCCGAATAGGCTTATAGGTGATGCAGCCGCGCGCGGCGGCTGCGGAAAGAAGCCCGAGGCGATTGATGTTTGGTTTTTTTGAAAAGCTCGTTTCTCCCTATCCCGAAGGCGCGGCCACGCCGTTACCGCAAGGCTTCTTCCCGTTTCTCTGGGCCTGCGCTCGGGGTGCACGCCGCTACATTGCCTCGATGACCCTGCTAACGGCTGCGATCGGCGTCTTCGAGGCGCTGCTCTTCGGCATGCTCGGTAAAGTCGTGGACTGGCTTGCCAAGGTGCAGCCGGCGCGGCTGTGGACGGACCAACGTAGTCACCTTCTTCTATTGGCCGCCGTGTTGTTCGGCAGCGTTTTCATGGTCGCGCTGCAAAGTCTGCTCAAGCAACAAGCGCTGGCCGGCAATTTCGCGATGCGGCTGCGCTGGAATTTCCATCGCAATATGCTTGCCCAGAGCTTGAGCTTCTATCAGGACGAGTTTGCCGGCCGCGTCGCCGCCAAGGTGATGCAAACCGCGCTTGCGGTTCGCGACACGTGGATGATCCTGGCCGACATCCTGGTTTTCGCGGTGATTTATTTCGTCACGATCGCCCTGGTAGTGGGCAATTTCGATCTGTGGCTGCTTGCGCCATTCGCGGGCTGGCTGGCGACTTACCTGGTCGCGATTCGCTACTTCGTCCCCCGCCTCGGCGCCATCGCGAAAGCCCAAGCGGACGCGCGTTCTTTGATGACCGGCCGCATCACCGATGCATACACGAATATCACAACCGTCAAATTGTTCTCGCATACGCAGCGTGAGGCGGGGTATGTGCAAGGAGCCATGGCGGAATTTCTTCAAACTGTATACCGACAAATGCGTTTGGTAACCGGCTTCGAAATCGTCAACCATCTGTTGACAATGGGCTTGATTGCAAGCACCGCGGGAGTGTCGCTCTGGCTTTGGACTCGAGGCCAAGTAGGGGTGGGTGCCGTTGCTGCGGCCTCTGCAATTGCTCTGCGGCTGAATGGAATTTCGCATTGGATTATGTGGGAAATGGCCTCCCTCTTTGAGCAGATCGGTACGGTACAAGACGGCATCAACACCCTAGCGCGCAGGCCAACCGTG
>JAQGOD010000522.1 GCA_028293775.1 Gammaproteobacteria bacterium | reverse complement strand
GACGAAGCACGGGCCCATCTTCAGCAATTTGATTCTTGCGGACGAAATCAATCGAGCGCCGGCAAAAGTACAAAGCGCGCTCTTGGAAGCCATGCAGGAACGGCAAGTCACGATTGGCGACGAAACTTATAAGTTGCCCACGCCGTTCCTGGTACTGGCGACCCAGAATCCCTTGGAACAAGAGGGGACCTACCCGCTGCCCGAAGCGCAAATCGATCGATTCATGATGAAGGTGATCGTCACGTATCCAAATCGCACCGAAGAGCGCGCCATCCTCGATGCCATGGCAACTACCGAAGCCATGCTCGTTCCCAATGCAGTGGTAAGCGCGGCGCAAATCATCGAGGCGCGCCACGTCGTGAACACGCTTTATGTCGATGACAAAATACGCGATTACATCGTCGACTTGGTGCTCGCAACCCGCCCGCCGATCGCCGCGTCGTTGAAATTGAACGGCTACATTCAGATCGGCGCCTCGCCGCGGGCGACGATTGCACTGACCCTCGGCGCTCGCGCCATGGCTTTCTTGAATGGCCGCCACTTCGTGGTGCCGCAGGATGTCAAATCGATAGCGCTTGACGTATTGCGCCATCGTGTCTCAGTGACGTACGAGGCGGAAGCGGAAAACATATCTTCGGAGAATGTCATAGAAAGAATTCTCAATGCACTTCCGGTGCCTTGATGGCGAAAGATGCGGCCGTGTCGAATAGGGTCATCATGAGCGGCATGCGGCAGCTGGAAATCCGCACGCGACGCATGGTGAACGACAGTCTTGCCGGCGCTTATCATTCGGTTTTCAAAGGCCGCGGAATGGATTTTGACGAGGTGCGAGAATACAGCCCTGGCGATGAAGTGCGCACCATCGATTGGAATGTCACGGCGCGGGCGGGCAGACCTTTCGTAAAGAAGTTCACCGAAGAACGAGAGCTCACGATTTTCTTGCTGGTGGATATCAGCGCTTCGGGAAATTTTGGGTCGGGCTTGGCAAGTAAACGCGATCTGGCAGCCGAACTAGCCAGTGTATTGGCGTTTTCCGCAATTCGAAACAGCGACAAAGTCGGCTTGTTGCTTTACACCGATCAGATAGAACGCTATTTGCCGCCGAAAAAGGGCCGTCGCCACGTACTGCGCGTCGTGAGGGACATCCTCTATCACACCCCTCATGCCATTGGCACTGACACGGTCAAGGCGCTGGATGTGGCCAATCGGCTCCTGCACCGGCGTGCGATCGTATTCCTTATTTCAGATTTCGAGACAGCCGACGACCCCGCTGCTGCTCGGACAAAATTGCGCAGCGCCATGCGCCGCACAAATCGCCGTCATGATCTTATCGCCGTACACGTGCAGGATATCCGCGAAAGGGAGCTGCCCGATGTGGGTATCGTTGCGCTCGAAGATGCTGAAAGCGGCGAGATCATAGAGCTCGATACGGCGAGCGCCGCAGTTCGAAAGCGCTTCAAAGAACAATCATTGGAGCGAGACCGGCGGCTGGTGAGCGACCTGCGATCGGAGGGCATCGATACCCTGCAATTGCAGACCGATGCACCCTATATGCCCGCCCTACAGAGATTCTTCAAGACCCGAGAGCGCAGACGCCAATGAAGAGCCGGATTGCCGGCGCGCGTGCGGCAATGGCGTTGGGCGCGATGAGCGTATTCCTCGCCGCGGGACTGTGCGCGTTGCCGCCTTCCGAGACTCCAGCGACGCCGCAAGTGCCCGCCGTTTCCAGCACGTCCTCCAGTTCCGACGAGGACATACGCGATATCCGGGGTCCCCGGAACGTAATGCCTGGCTGGATACTCGCCGCTCTGGCGGCCGGCGTGGGACTCCTTGCCTTGAGCATTTACCTTTACTGGCGCCGGCGCCGTAACCGGCGCGTGCGAATCTTGTTGCCATACGAGGTGGCGCTGCAACGCCTGGAGGACATCCGCGCGCTCATGCAACCCTCGAGGGCGCGCGAGTTTTCCACGGCAGTATCGGATGTGGTTCGAAATTACATCGAGCAGCGATTCGAGGTCGCGGTCACTCGCCGAACCACTGAAGAGTTTCTCCGCGACCTGGTCGAATTCCCGGTGCCCTCCCTGGGTCGCCATCAATCCCTGCTCAGCAACTTCCTGCAGCAGTGCGATCTCGTAAAATTCGCTGCGATGTCCCTTGCCTCTCAAAGCATGGAATCACTGCATCACAGTGCGCGGACGTTCGTGCTGGCAACGGTCAAAACGGAGGAAGTATCTTCTGTAAAGGTGGCAGGTGATTCGCTTCCTATATCCTGAATGGTTTTGGGCGTTCTCGCTCTTGCCGGTGGTCATGCTGTGGCGTGGGCGGCGCGGCCCTGTCGCGGCCATTGAATATTCCGATGTCAGCCTGGCGCGCAACGTGGCTCGCGCCAGCCGCAGTCGCATAGGAGCGCTGGTATGGGCATTGCCGCTCCTTGCGGGTGTTTTGATGATCGTCGGACTCGCTCGTCCGCAACGCGCCCACAGCCGCACGGAGGTCACCGCGAACGGCATCGATATCGTGCTCGACTTGGACGTTTCCGGCTCGATGCAGGCGCTGGATTTTCAGATTGACCATCAACGGGTCAATCGGATCGAAGTGGTCAAGTCGGTTGTTTCGAAATTCATCGACCAACGTCCCGACGATCGTATAGGTCTCATTGCCTTCGCCGGGGCGCCTTACTTGGTCAGTCCGATCACGCTTGATCATGATTGGCTGCAGCAGAACCTTGAACGCGTCACCGTGGGGGCCGCCGATGATGGTACCGCGATTGGTTCGGCGATTGCCGCGAGCGTCAATCGCCTGCGCTTAACGCAAGCGAAGTCAAAGGTGGTGATCTTGCTCACGGACGGCGTGAACAACACCGGAAAAATCCAGCCATTGGCGGCGGCGGAGGCGGCAAAAGCCATGGGCGTGAAAATATACACCGTGGGAGTGGGCGTGCGCGGCGATGCGCCCATTCCGGTTCATGATGCAGCTGGAAATACCCGCCTGATCATGGCCAAAGTCGATGTGGATGAGAAAACCTTGCAGGCCGTCGCGGAAGAAACTGGCGGAAAGTTTTACCGCGCTACCGACACTTCTTCCCTGCAAAAGATCTACGAGCAGATCAACCAGTTTGAGAAGAGCGCGCAGACCGTGCAAAAGTTCGAGCGCACCGAAGAGCTTTACCCCTGGGTACTAATCCCAGCCCTTGCCATTCTAGGACTCAGTTTGACGCTGCAGCATACCCGGCTGCGGAGGCTGCCTTGAAATTCAGCCACCCTGGGTGGCTGTCCGCGGCACTTCTCGCCGTGCTGCTTCTCATTTGGTTGTGGCGCGTATATGACGCCCGCCAGCGCGCCGCGCTTGCAAAGTTCGTCTCGGCTCACCTGCTCGCGCAGCTTACTCGATCGATATCGCCCGGAAAGCGCCGCGCGCAGCGCGGGTTGTTCCTCGCCGCCGTGATTTGCTTGTTTGTCGCCTTGGCCGGACCCTTGCTGGGATTCCGCTGGGAACAGGTCAGCCGCCGCGGAAACGAAGTTATCTTCGCGATCGATACATCGCGCAGCATGCTGACGCCGGATTTAAAGCCAAATCGGCTGATGCGCGCGAAACTAGCGATCGATGATTTCGCCAAGCAGCTGGACGGCGATGCAGTCGGTATCGTCGCATTCGCCGGAATGGCCTTCCTGGCGTGTCCCATCACGCTCGATTACGGAGCGTTTCACGAATCCCTCAATGCGGTCGATACCAATATCATTCCGCGAGGCGGTACGAATATTTCGAGCGCCATCCAAGCGGCCCAAGTGGCGCTGCGCCGGCGTCCCACGAGCGATAAAATACTGATTCTCGTGACCGACGGCGAGGACCTAGAAGGCAGTGCGATCGATGCGGCGCGAGCGGCTGCGGCATCGGACGGGCTGAAGATATTCACGGTGGGTGTGGGAACTGCGGCCGGAGATTTGATACCGATCCCGCAAGCTCAGGGCGGTGGATTCGTGAAGGACGATACTGGCGCGTTCGTCAAATCACGTCTGGATGAATCGGGATTAAAAGCCATTGCAGCGGCCACGGGCGGGTTTTATGTGCCGCTGGGCACTCAAGGGGAAGGTTTGGACGCTATCTTCAAGACTGTTCTCGGCCCGATTGCAAAACACGATCTGGCCTCCCGGCAGCAGAAAATTTACACCGAGCGGTATCAATGGCCCCTGGGCGCCTCGCTGGCGTTGTTGCTGGCCAGTCTTCTTTTCGGGACCCATCGGCGGAGCGGCGCGCAAAAATCGGCTAGCGCAGTTTCAGCAGCGACGCTCCTATGCGGCGCAATTGCGACAATGATTGCACACGTGCAGGGCTCGCATGCGGCTGGTACGAGCGAGCAGAGCGCCGCGGCGCCCAATTCTGCGGCCGGCCTCGACTCGAGAAAGCCTGTGGTGGAGTACAACGCAGGCACTGCGGCATACCGGGCGGGACAATTTCCGCAAGCCGCACAATCGTTCCAACAATCGATCAGTCATTCTCCGTCAAGCGACTCACAGCGCCTGGCCGTGCAACAAGATGCCTACTACAATCTGGGCAACACGCTATATCGCGCCGGACAGAAAACCGAGCAGACCTCGCCCCAGGAAACACTGCAAAAGTGGAACGATGCGGTGAAAGCTTACGAGACGGCGCTGCAATTGCGTGCCGACGACTCCGACAGCAAATTTAACCGGGATTTGGTAAAGCGCAAGATCGATGCGCTCCAGCAGCAGCAAAACCAGGATAAACAGCAGAGCCAAAATCAAAATAAAAATCAGCCGCCAAATAAGGATCGACAGAACCAGAACCAGAACCAGAGCCAGCAGCAGAACCAAAATCAGCAGCAGAATCAAAATCAGCAGCAGAGTCAAAATCAGCAGCAGAATCAAAATCAGGAAGGCGCCGGGCAGCAAAATCACGATCCTCAGCCGGGATCCGGACAGGGCGGGGGTGCTTCGCCGCCACCAGCCGATGCGCCAAAGGGGGAGCAGTCGCCGCAGAATGCCAGCGAGCCCCAGCCTTCAGAGGAGCCTGATCGGGAAGCCGATAACCAGCGCGTTCCCGGGCAAATGAGTCGCGAGGAGGCACGCGAACTCCTCGATTCGGTAAAAGGGGACGAGCATCATTCTCTCGGCGTTCCGGTGGCGCAACGCGCCGGGGTTCGGCCCCCGGAAAAACCATTTAAGAATTGGTGATGCGCGCGAACCGAATCTGCGGGTGGCTGATCGTCTTGATCAGTATGCTGCTGGCATCAGCGGCGCCGGCCGACGAGGAGCTGGTCTATGCCACGATCCAGCCCGCGCAAATTACACTCGGCGAATCCGCGAAGTTTACGATCACTAATTTGGGCGATGGCACTTCCTCTGTCAGCATGCCGGTGGTGGCGGGTCTGAAATTCGAGGTCATCGGGCGCACCCGACAAATGGAGATCATCAACGGCACGATGATCCCCTCATCATCCATTGTGGCGCGAGTGACGCCGCAGGTCGCTGGAATCTTTACGATTCCAGCGGTCACGCCGAAGACCCAGCCGCTGGTACTGCAAGTGAGTCCTCCGCCCGGGAGCGCCGGAGCCTCTGCCTCCAATACGCAGAAGCCCGCCAACCCACCGCCCATACTTTCAGGTGCGACCGTACCCAAGGGTGTTCATCTGACGGAGGATGGTTCCGCGTATCTGCGATTGACCGTGCCAAAGCGAGAAGTGTATGTTGGGGAGAGCATTCCGGTTGAAATGGAGGTGGGAATGCGTTCCGGATTTGTCACCTCGCTCAACGGCTTGCCGAAACTGACCGGAGAGAACTTCACGCTCAACAATCTGTCGCACCAACCCGAGCGCACCGAAAAGCTGATCGACGGACAGCCGTTCGTATTGCTAACCTGGCGCAGCGTTTTGTCGGTGGTCAAGCCGGGCACATTCCCGCTGGTGGCGCAGGTGCCGCTGACCGTAAAAATTAGAACGCGATCGCGGCGCCAATCTGAGCTCGACGATCAATTCGGCGACCCTTTTTGGCAGAATTTTTTCGGCATGAGTGTCCCTAAGGACATCAATGTCGAGAGCCCAGGACAGGAGCTGAACGTTTTGGAGCTGCCCGCGGAGGGTCGGCCAGCCGATTTTCACGGTGCGATTGGTACGTTTGCCATCGAGAGCGATGTTTCCCCGCTCAGGGGCGAAGTGGGTGATCCCTTGACCTTGCGCATGCGCGTGACCGGCTCCGGCAATTTTGATCGGGTGGACAGTGCCATGCTGCAGCGTGTCGAGCAATGGAAGACCTACCCGCCGAAATCCACGTTCAATAGCAGCGATCCCATCGGGCACAAGGGCGAGAAGATTTTCGAGCAACCGATCATTGCGTCGAAGTCCGGGATGCAAACTCTGCCAGCACTCACCTTTAGTTACTTCGATCCGAACACGCGCCGCTATGAGACGGCCCATAGC
>JAQGOD010000490.1 GCA_028293775.1 Gammaproteobacteria bacterium | reverse complement strand
TCGACCAATACAGGCTGGGCGCATCGATCCAAGTGGAAGAATGCAGGGAGTTGAGACCTGCTGCACCGGTCAACGTAAATTGCGGAAAGTAGGCGGCTCGGGCCACACCAATTTGCGCGTTGGCGGCTGCGACGCGCCGCTCGGCCGCCGCGACATCGGGGCGGCGCTCGAGCAGTGCCGACGGAATACCGGGATCGACCGAAGGAGGCGCGGCGGTTTGCGGCAAAGGGTCAGGCGGCATGTGAAACGTGGACGGGTTTTCCCCGACCAACACAGCGATGGCGTGCTCGAGCTGCGCGCGAAGCAAGTCGATATCGACAGCTTGAGTTTGTGCGTTGAACAGCTGCGCTTTCGCCTGCGCGACGTCGGAGAGAGCTGCTGCTCCGCCGTCAAATAAAGTCTGCGTCAATTCGAGTGACTTGGCGTAATCCTCGACCGTTTTAGCGAGCAGCTGTTGCTCGGTGTCAAAACTGCGCAAGCCAAAGTAATCGGTCGCCACTTCCGCTTGGATCGACAATGCGATGGACGCGAGGTCCGCGGCGCTCGCTTGTTGATTGGCACGCGCCGAGGCGACTTCGTTACGGACGCGGCCCCAGAGGTCTATTTCATAGGACAGGTCGGCCTCCAGGACAAAGTCATTTCCCTCAGTCGGATACCCCTTGACATAAGTGGGTGAGTTTTGCGAAACGCGCGCACGCTTGGCGGATGCCAGCGCATCGATTTTGGGAAAAAGGTCGGCACGGGCAATCCGAGTATCCGCTCTCGCTTGCTGCAGTCGCGCGAATGCCGCTTTGAGATTCTGATTGGCGCTTTGAGCCTCATCCTCGAGCGCATTTAAGGACGCGTCCTCGAAAATGTTCCACCACCGGCCCCTAGGCGCGCCGTCCTTGGGCTGCGCCAGCCCCCATCCCTCGGCTTCTTTGAACCCGCCCGGGGTGGGTGTGCTGGACGGAATCGTATAGGGAGGCGCGAATGAGCAGGCGCTTACCAGGCATACCAGCGCGAAGACCGCCGGTCTGCGCCGCCGGCTCATTTGGCGGAGTCCTTAGGATCTCCCCCCTGCCGCGACGGCGGGGCGATACGCACCGGAAGACCGTCTTCGATAGAATCCGATGGATTAACGACGAGATCGTCTAGCGGGTCGATCCCGTCCAACACTTCGACGGTTTTGCCAAAGTCGCGTCCCTGAATGATGTTTTTCATTTTGATTTTGTGCGACGGATCCACCGTAGCGACCTGCACTCCGTTGGCGCGGAACAAAATCGTGTTCGATGGAACCCGAAGCGTCTGGTTTGGGCTCGGTAATTTGAAATGAATCTCGGTGTAGGCGCCTGGAAAGAAATCCCCGTGCGCATTGTCGAGCTGAAGCTCGACTTGCAGGGTGCGCGCAGTTGGGTCGAGCGCATTGGACGTGCGCATGGTTTCGGCCCGATAAGCCTTGCCGGGCCGTTCCGGAAAATGCAGTTCTGCCTTGAGCCCGGGTATGGTCGCGGCGGCATATGCTTGGGGGACTTGCCCGTAAACCCGCAATTTGTGGACGTCAGCTACTCGGAAAAGTTCGCTGCCTGCCGCCTGTCCTGCGTTGATCAAGGCGCCGACATCGGTGTTGCGGGCGGTGACCACGCCATCGAACGGGGAGAGCACTCGCTTGAATGATTCGAGATCCTTCAGACGGGCGACGTTCTGTTCCGCCGAAGCTTGCGCGGCAGTCTTGGCTGCCGCGTCACCGGCTTTCTCGTCCGCATCCTGCCTCGATACCGCTTGCTTGATTACAAGACCCTTCCAACGCTCGTTGGTCGACTTCGCCAAGGAGGCGTTCGCGCGCGCAGTCTCTAAATCCGCTAGAGCCTGTGCCAACTGCTTGTCCACCTCTGGAGTGTCAATATCCGCGAGCAATTGACCCTTACGGACCTTCGCACCGATGTCCGTGTACCACATCTTCACATAGCCGGTTGTTCGCGCATAAATGGGCGCTTCCATGTACGCCAACACGCTGCCCGGCAGCACGAGTTCATCGTCGTCGCCGTTCGCATCGGGTTTGACGGTGACCACCGTGACGACCGAATCATCGGCTGTTTTTTTCTTCAAATGCGATCTTGCGATCATGCGGCTCGCAATTCCCCAGACAGCCAAGATCAGCGCAACCACGATCAGGATCAACAGGACCCGCTTGGCGATTCTTTTCAACTTCTTCCTGTCTTGCGGCTTGTCTGTCGAGGCCTGTTCAGGCATGCGCAGCCTCACGTGGCTCCTTCCCGCCATGCGATCTCTTGTCGTGCCGGTGCGCGAGGGTGAATACGGTCGGCACAAAAAACAAGGTCGCGAAGGTGGCGAAAATCAGGCCGCCGATCACCGCTCGGCCGAGCGGCGCGTTCTGCTCGCCGCTTTCGCCCAATCCTAGAGCCATGGGAATCATCCCGATGATCATCGCCAGAGCGGTCATGATGACGGGGCGCAGGCGGGTGAATCCGGCCTCCAAAGCCGCCGCCACCGCATCTTTTCCTTCCTCCATTTGTTCTCGAGCAAAGCTGATGACCAGGACACTGTTCGCGGTGGCCACCCCCATGCACATGATCGCCCCGGTCAAGGCCGGCACGCTCACCGTCGTGCCGGTCAAGAACAGCATCCAGACGATGCCGGCCAAGGCGGCGGGCAGCGCCGCGATGATGATCAGAGGATCTAAAAAGGATTGAAAATTGACCACGATAAGCATGTAAACCAAAACGATGGCTGCCAGCAGCCCGAGCAACAAGCCCCTAAATGACTGCTGCATGGTCTGCACTTGGCCTCTCAAGCTGATGCTAGACCCTTTGGGAAGATCATTCTTGGCATCCTTCAGGATCTTGCTCATCTGTTGGGCGACGAACCCCAAGTCCGAATCCTGCACGCTGCCGTAAATATCGAAAGCCGTCTGGGCGTTGTAGTGGCTGACAACCGCAGGGCCGACGCTGCGGTGAAAGGTCGCGACGTTGGACAAAATCTGCGATGTACCACTCGCTGCCGTAGTGCTGCCGTTGGTTTGAGTCAAGGGCGTATTGCCGAGATCATTGAGGGAGGCCAGTCGATATTGAGGCGTTTGCGATACGACGTTGTACTGCGTGCCGGTTTTCGGGTCGATCCAAAATGACGGCGTGGTCTGGAAGCTGCCGGACAAGGAGACCAACATGTTGGACGCCACGTTCTGCTGGGTGAGGCCGAGGAGCTCCGCCTTGCTGCGATCGACATCGACGTTCAGCTGCGGATAATCGTAGGGTTGCTGTATATGCAGATCGACGGCGCCGGGAATAGTCAGCATCTTCTTCAACAACGCCCTGGCATAGGCCTGGTTTTTCTGAAGATCGGGTCCTGCAATTTGCACATCGAGAGGCGACGGCAAGCCGAAATTCAGTATTTGGCTGACGATGTCCGCCGGCAAGAATGAGAACTGCGAGCCTGGATAAGCCGATAGGAGCTTGCTGCGCAAACTACGTTGGTAATCCCCCAGCGCGGAATGCTTTTTGGCGAAGTTGATGAAAATATCCGCATCGCCGGGTCCCACGGGGGCGGAGGTGCTGTACGCGAGATTGATGCCGCTGTACGGCAGCCCGAGATTGTCCACGATGCTGGCAACCTGGTCCGCCGGAATCACGTCACGAATGGTTTTCTCGATTTGATCGCACAGGATAGCGGTCTCTTCGATCCGCGTGCCGGAGCGAGCGCGCACATGCAGCTTGAGCTGACCCGCATCGACCGTCGGGAAAAAATCTTGCCCGAGTCCGGGCAGCGGACCCAAAGGGAAGGCCAATACGGCGGTGGCCGCCATGGCCACTAAGAACAAGACCGCGAAAAGTCCGCCCGTCTCGATGGCGATGTGCAGCAGGTTTCGGTAGCCGTGGCGCAGCCGTTCGAATTGGCGCTCAAAGCCCTGTTGAAAACGCACCAGAAAATTGCCCCTCTTTCTCTTTGCTTGATCGTCGTGCTTCTTGAGCAAGTAGTTAGCCAGTGTCGGAATCAACGTGCGCGACAGCAGATACGAGGCCAGCATTGCGAAAACGACGGCTTCGGCCAGGGGTACGAACAAATATCTGGCAACGCCGGCGAGCAGAAACATGGGCACAAAGACAATGCAGATCGACAGCGTCGAGACCAGCGCGGGCAACGCTATCTGATGGGCGCCATCCAAGATGGCGGGTTCGACATCCTTGCCCTGCTCCAATTGGTAGTTGATGTTTTCGATTGTCACGGTGGCATCGTCCACGAGGATACCGACCGCCAGAGCCAACCCACCGAGGGTCATGATATTGATGGTCTCGCCCAGTGCGGACAGGCAGGCGATCGAGGCCAGTATCGATAGGGGAATCGAGACGGTAATGATCAGGGTGCTGCGCCAGCTGCCTAAAAACAGCAATATCATCAGGCCGGTCAGCGCCGCAGCGATTGCGCTTTCGCGGATCACGCCTGATATCGCGCCGCGAACGAATACCGATTGATCGCTCAAGGCCACCAGCTTCAGATCTTTGGGCATCGTTGCCCGAGCGGGGCCGAGCTTGGCGTTGACCCCGTCGATGATGTCGATGGTGGATGCGTCGCCGGTTTTCAAGACGTTCATCAATATGGCGCGTTTGCCATCGACTCGCGAGATGCTGGTCTGGGGCGGATAGCCATCGCGGACATGCGCTACGTCGCGGACGTACACCATGCTGCCGTTGCTCACCTTCACGGGCAGGTCGTTCATGGCCTCGATTTGCTCCGGGCTTGCGTTCAACTTGATGAAGTACTCCGTGCTGCCGATCTTTTCCGTTCCAGCCGGCAAAATGAGGTTTTGGGTGCCTATGGCACTGACCACATCGTTCGGCGACAGGCCGCGCGCGCGAAGCGCGCGAGGGTCCAGATCCACTTGGACTTCCCGCTGTTTGCCGCCAAGCGGGTAGGGTAGGGAAGCTCCGGCGACCGTTGCCAGTTGAGTCCGCAAGATGTTGTTGCCGAGATCGAATATCTCTTGTTCCGGGATGGATTCGCTCGATAAGGCAAGCTGCAGGATCGGCACCGTGGAAGCGTTATAGGAAAGAATGAAGGGCGGTGTGGTGCCGGGCGGTGAGGACTGCAATTGCGTCTGCGCAACGGCTGTGATTTGCGCGAACGACAGCTCCGGCTTCACTTTGGGTTGAAAAAAATACTTGACCACAGCCGTGCCGACGACCGATTGCGATTCGGTGTGTTCCACATCGTTGACCACAGTCTGCGCGGTGCGCTCGGAAAACAGCACGATTCGATTCGCCATCTCTTCGGGCAGGAGTCCCGTGTAGCGCCAGATGACGGCGGCAATGGGGATCTTGATATTGGGAAAGATGTCGGTGGACGTATTCATGATCGCGAACACGCCCAGGAAGACGATCAACACCGCGAGCATAATGAAGGTGTACGGGCGTCGGAGAGCTAGCTTAACAATCCACATTTCCGTACACCTAAACCTGACA
>JAQGOD010000465.1 GCA_028293775.1 Gammaproteobacteria bacterium | reverse complement strand
CACTCGCGATGCCTTGGATGAATTGCATGTCCTATCCGTGGGGGTGGACTTATTGCCCGCATTGGAAGCTCAGGGTTTTGCGGGCGAGGACATTGTGGCCTCGGTCGCGGAGTCGTGCCGCCGCGGCGGTGGGGATGGCGTGATACCGGCCGAGGCCGAGGCGGCCATTCGGGCAGCGTCGCAGGTTCTTACCATTTCTTGGATCGCGGATGCGCTCGACTCGAAGGCCAGCGTCATCTGTCCGCGGAGCGGCGCCTGTCCCAGGCACCCGCCTTGCGCCTGACGCGGGCAGGAGGCTCCGAGGTCATTCGACCGGCGCGTAGATTTCCGTCCGCACTTTCTCGACCACCATGGTGCTCGGATCATCGACGTATAAGGAGATGAATGGGCCTTTCTGTACATAACCGTGCGCGGCCAAATAAGCACGCAGCTTCTCCTGGGTCTGGGGCAAGTTTTCGTACGCGCCTACGTGGGTTGTCTTGAACGCCTTGCCGGCATAGCTTTGCACGGCGCGGATGCCCTCGGAGCCTGCGACATCGCTGCGATCTACGGGAATGCCGGCATCGAAAGTGTAATTGCCGGCCGTCATGACACCTTCGATGCCTAATGGCGCGCCGGTTTGGTGCAGCTTGTTCTTGGCCATGAACTTGCCGATTTGCCCAAACGCATCGGCATAGGCCTTACCGATGCCTGCCGGCGGGACCGATTCGTTGACAATCAAGAGCGGGGCGGCCGTTAAGGTAACGGGCTCTGCGGTAAATTCCGCGATGTCCGCGTTGGGCATGCTTTCAACCAGTGACTTGAGCTTGCCGAGCCCGTTCGCAAAATCCTTTCCCAGCATTCCGTCCATCGTCAAGCCGATGTAATGGCCGATGGGATTGGCACCCATGTCCATATCCACCGCCCAAGTGGCCCGCGTGGCGCTGCCTTCCGGAGTCAATGTAACCAGGGATTTCGCCGTGCCCGTGCTTCCGAAATCGAGATCGCTGGCCACGGATCGATCGGTCGTCGAGGCGGTAATCACTTGCGTTCCCGAGCCGACCTTGTCATTCCCCTTCCAAACCAATTTGGCCCCCACGCCTTCACGCGGTCCTTCCGTCACCTGGGTCATGTTGGGGTCCAAGTCCTGCCACGGCGACCATTTCGGAAACAGCACAAAAGAATTGACGGTCGCATAGATCAAACTTGCAGGCCGCTCGATGGTGACGGAACGCTGCACATGCGCGTGTCGCGGCAATAGCAACCCGACTACCGCAAGCAGCACCAAGACGGCAACCAGTATGGTGAGTATTTTTTTGCCCATGCTTAGTCCCTCAAAAAAATAACATAACCGCCATCGGAGAATGCTACAACTAGAGGCCATTGATTATGTCGAAACGCATTTCGATGTGATGAAATGAATGGCTGCACCCGCAGGCCGATAAGATCTGTCTTAGAATGGGAATTTAAATGCGAATAATCAATAAGATACGGGGCATCTCTATAGTAGTTTGTTTAATGCCATTTATTGCCGGGTGCGGCAAATCGGGCGGACCCGCCGCCCCGCCGCCGCCCCAGGTGAGCGTGGCGCAAGTACTCGAGAAACGGGTCAAAGATTGGGACGAATTCACAGGACGGCTCCAAGCTGTGGAGACCGTGGAGATACGGCCGCGGGTTTCGGGATACATCGACAAGGTTGCGTTCACCGAGGGCAGCTTAGTCAAGCGCGGCACGCTGCTGTTCGTCATCGATCCCAGGCCCTATCAGGCTGAATACGATCGTGCCGCCGCCGACCTGAAGCGTTTCAAGACCGCTTTGGACTTAGGGCGGATCGAATTGGTGCGCGTGCAGCGATTGAAAGAAAGCGGCGCCGTGTCCGAGGAGGAGCTGGATGAGCGCAAGAGCACCGTGGCACAGGCCGAAGCCAACGCCGCGGGCTCGCAAGCGGCTCTCGAAGCGGCCGCGCTCAACTTGAATTTCACGAAAGTCTCCAGCCCCATCGATGGGCGGGTGAGCCGCGCGGAAGTGACCCGGGGCAACCTTGTCACCGGCGGCACCAACGGCGGCACGCTGCTCTCCTCGGTGGTTTCGATGGATCCGATCTACATCTATTTCGATGCAGATGAGCAAAGCTACTTGCGCTATAGCCAGAACTCGCACGACTCCGGCAAACCGGTTCAAGTGGGCCTCGCCAACGAAGACGGATTTCCCCATACCGGCACGGTGGATTTCGTCGACAATCAATTGAATCCGCAGACCGGCACGATTCGCGCACGCGCGGTACTGCAGAACAAAGATGGCCGATTTACTCCCGGCTTGTTTGCACGCGTGCAGCTGCTGGGAAACGAAGAGTATTCCGCGATATTGATCGATGATCGCGCCGTCAACACCGACCAGAATCAAAAATACGTGCTGCTGCTCGGAGCCAACAATCAAATCGAATATCGCAAAGTCAAACTCGGACGTGTGATCGACGGCCTGCGGGTGGTGCGCGAGGGCCTGAAGGCGGGCGATGTCGTCGTGGTGAACGGGGCGCAGCGCGTGCATCCGGGCGTCACCGTGACGCCGCAGAAAGTGACCATGGGCGCGACCGCGCCCGCGGCGTCCTAAAGGGTCCCGATGAACATTTCCTCGTTCTTCATCGAACGGCCGATATTTGCCACGGTGCTCGCCATACTGATCACGGTGGGCGGCTTGTTGGCGATGCCCAACCTGCCCATCAGCGAATACCCGGAAATCGTACCGCCCACGGTGGTGATCAGCGGCCAATATCCGGGCGCTTCGCCCAAGACCATTGCCGAGACGGTGATAACGCCGCTCGAGCAACAAATCAATGGCGTGGAAAACGCGATTTATACCAATTCGACGGCAACCCCAGACGGCACGTTTTCCATCACCGTGACATTCAGGCTGGGCACCGATCTTGATATCGCCCAGGTGCAGAGCCAGAACCGCGTCGCCCAGGCGGAGAGTCGTTTGCCCGACGTGGTGCGGCAGATCGGTTTGGTCACCCAGAAGCGCTCACCGGACCTGACCATGGTCGTGTTTCTGAAGTCGGGCGACGGACGCTACGACTCGCTGTACTTGCGCAATTACGCCATCATTCAAATCAAAGACGTGCTGGCGCGCATTCCAGGCATGGGCGACGTGCGGGTATTCGGCTCGGGCGACTACGCCATGCGATTGTGGCTGGATCCGGGCAAGATCGCCGCCCGCAACATGGATGTGGATGAAGTGCTGGCTGCGGTGCGCGAGCAGAACGTACAAGTGGCCGCCGGACAAATCGGAGGGCAGCCCGCGCTGCCGGGCACACAGTTTCAATACATCGTCAATGCTCAGGGGCGCCTGCAGACCGAACAAGAGTTCGGAAACATTGTCGTCAAGAGCGGCGCGAACGGCGAGACCACGTATTTGCGCGACATTGCCCGGCTCGAGCTCGGTCCGGACAACTATGCCTTGCGCAGCATGTTGGATGGCGGTCCGGCCGTCGCCATTCCTGTGTTCCAACTGCCGGGTGCCAATGCCCTGCAGCTCTCGGATGCGGTTCGCGCCAAGATGAAGGAACTCGCGAAGGACTTCCCGGAGGGCGTGAGTTACGAAATCGACTACGACCCGACGGTGTTTGTGCGCAGCTCGATCGAATCCGTCATTCATACTTTGTTCGAAGCGGTCCTGTTGGTGGTGCTGGTGGTCGTCGTGTTCCTGCAAACCTGGCGGGCCAGCGTGATCCCCCTGGTGGCGGTGCCGGTCGCCATCATCGGCACACTCGCGGTGTTGCTGCTGGCAGGATTTACCATCAACTCGCTGACGTTGTTCGGACTGGTGCTGGCCACCGGCATCGTGGTCGACGACGCCATCGTCGTCGTGGAGAACATCGAGCGCAAAATCGAGGATGGCTTGAACCCCCATGCGGCTGCGCATGCAGCCATGGGCGAGGTAACCCGGCCCATCATTTCCATTGCCCTGGTGTTGTGCGCGGTATTCATACCCGTGGCATTCGTCTCCGGCCTGACCGGCCAATTTTATCGCCAGTTCGGCATCACCATTGCGGCGAGCACCCTGATCTCGACATTCAATTCGTTGACCTTGTCGCCTGCATTGGCCGCTTTGCTCCTCAAACCGCGAAATTCCCAGCCCGACGTATTCCAGCGAGGCATCGACAAGGTGTTTGGCGGATTTTTCCGCTTGTTCAATCGCGGATTCGAGCGCTCATCGCAGGGCTACGGTAACGCAGTGCGGCGGCTCACGGGGATCCGAGTGGTGGTGTTGGGCATTTTCGCCTGTTTGCTGCTTGGCACCTGGGGGATGTTCCGGCTGGTGCCGGGCGGGTTTATTCCACCCCAAGATAAGCAGTATCTGATCGGCATCGTGCAGTTGCCGGATGCCGCCTCGCTTGATCGTACCGAGAAAGTGGTGCGGCAAATGTCCGCTATTGCCAAGGAGACACCGGGCGTTGACCATGTGATCGGCTTTTCGGGCCTCTCGGTGCAAGGCTTCGTCAATTTGAGCAATGCAGCCGTGCTGTTCTTTCCGTTGAAGTCCTTCGATGAGCGCAAGACCAAGAACCTATCCGCGGCCGCCATTGCGCAATCGCTCAACCAGAAATTTTCAGGAATCCAGGATGCCACCATCTTTGCGGTGCCGCCGCCGCCGGTTCAAGGCCTCGGGACGACGGGAGGATTCAAGCTATTCCTTCAGGACCGCGCCGCGCACGGCTACGATGAGCTGGCACGGGTCAGCGGCGAGGTCTTGAACAGGGCGCGCCAAGACCGCCAATTAAATCCTTACGCGACATACACCACGTTTCAAAACAGCGTGCCGCAGCTGTTCGCGGACGTCGACCGAGTCAAGGCCAAACGACAGGGCGTTCCTCTGTCCTCGGTATTCGATACGCTGCAGACTTATCTGGGATCTGTTTACATTAACGATTTCAATCAGTTTGGACGAACTTATCGCGTATATGCTCAAGCGGAGCCGCAATTCCGCAATCAACCCGAGGACATCGCCAATTTGAAAATGCGTAACCTCCGGGGCGACATGGTGCCCATGGGGGCGGTCGCCGACATTCGCTTTGAAGCGGGCCCCGATCGAGTCTCGCATTACAATGTGTACCTCGCTGCTGACATCAACGGGCAGGGTGCGCCGGGTGTTTCGTCCGGCCAGGCGACGGCGGCCATGGAGCGCGTACTGCAGGAAACGCTGCCCAACGGCTTCGGCTATGAATGGACCGACCTCACTTTTCAACAAAAAAGTGCAGGTAATACCGCGCTGCTGGTTTTCCCGCTGTGCGTGATGCTGGTGTTTCTGATTCTGTCGGCTCAGTACGAAAGCTGGGCATTGCCGCTCGCCGTAATTCTCATCGTACCGATGTGCCTGTTGTCGGCGATGCTGGGCGTTTGGCTGAAAGGATCGGACAACAATGTGCTGACGCAAATCGGCTTCATCGTGCTGGTGGGCTTGGCTTGCAAGAATGCGATTTTGATCGTGGAGTTTGCGCGCGAGCGCGTGGAGCATGGATTGGCGCCTGTTGATGCGGCGGTCGAGGCCTGCCGCTTGCGGCTGCGTCCCATCCTCATGACCTCGTTCGCCTTCATCATGGGTGTGATTCCACTGGTAATCGCCAGCGGCGCGGG
>JAQGOD010000464.1 GCA_028293775.1 Gammaproteobacteria bacterium | reverse complement strand
CGGAGTCCAGGATCTGGAGTCGAATCGCCCTGTAACTCCCGACACACTGTTCCGAATCGCCTCGATGACGAAGGCCTTTACCGCTCTGACGGTGTTGAAATTGCGCGATGAGGGGAAGCTCCAGCTCGACGCGCTTGCAGAAACCTACGTTCCGGAGCTGCGCGGTTGGAAGTACCCTACGCAGGATTCGCCCCGGATACGGGTTCGGGATCTACTAAATCACACGGCGGGTTTCGTCACGGATGATCCCTGGGGCGACAGACAGACGCCGTTGCCCGAGTTAGAGTTTTCCCGATTGCTGCGCGAGGGCGTTCCGTTCGCCCGCGCCCCGGCGACTGCAATGGAATACTCAAACCTGGGCTTTGCTCTGCTCGGGCGAATTATTAGCAACGTCTCCGGGCATCCGTACGCTGAGACGATTACACATACACTCCTGCAGCCGCTCGGCATGGAATCATCCGGTTTTTTCGTCGATGCCGCACCGCACGAACGTCGGGCGCTCGGTTACCGCTGGGAAGATGATTCCTGGCGTCTCGAACCGACACTGGCGCATGGTGCATTCGGCGCCATGGGCGGTATTCAGACTAGCGCGAATGACTACGCAAAGTGGGTGGCGTATTTACTGTCCGCGTGGCCACCGCGGGACGAGGCAGACTCCGGACCGGTAAAACGCGCGACGGTACGGGAGCTGGCGCAAGGCTCGAATTTTCCACAACTATTGCAGCGGCCCGGGCACAGTGGGTCAACGGCGTGCCGCCAAGCAGCGGCCTACGGCATGGGGATGTGGGTGGCGATCGACTGCGACTTGGGGCATACGCTGAGGCACAGCGGCGGCTACCCGGGTTACGGATCGCACGTCTTGCTCTTGCCTGACTATGGGGTTGGCGTATTTGCGTTCGCAAATCGTACTTATGCCGGTCCTTCCGGAGCGGTATGGGATGCCGCCATCGCCCTAAGTAAGGCGGGTTTTTTTAATGACCGCAAATTACCGGTCAGCGAGGATCTTGCAAGCGCCTATCAAACAGTCGGAGCAATCTATCAACGAGGCGATGTCACGGTGGGCGCAGAGAAGCTCGCGATGAATTTCCTATTGGACCGCGATACGGCGGGGTGGGCGCGAGATCTTGCGAATCTCAAGAAGCAAGTCGGCGACTGTGATATCGCGGCGCCAGTATCTGCGAAAAGTGCGCTGTCCGGCGAATTCACCTGGCGTTGCGCGCACGGGCGGCTAACAGGCAGCGTCACGCTCGCTCCGACTAGACCACCACGTATTCAGGAAATTGACCTCAATCGCAAGACACCATAGTTCGACGATCCAGTCGCGACGCTTTCCCTGAGCTTATTCTCCAACCCGAAAGCCGCCATTGGTAGACGGCGGCAGCGGTCAAGGGTTGTCCGACAGCTGCCGTTGCGCGCTGAGCTGTCCAAGCCCGGTGAGGCTTGGGGGCAGCTGTTGGACAAGCCTCCAGGGAGGAAACCGCGGGGACGTGCTGATGAGGATCAGCAGAGTCGCGGCACTATGGGGATTTGAACGTCGGCAGAAGCCAGTGAGGAGGAGATGGTCGGGCTGCGTGATCGATGTATATCGGTGGCGAGCCAAGCACGCAGCGGCACCGAATGTTCAAGAGGCAACTGTCGTGCGGATACTGGAGCGTTTTGCAGCACCAGCCCACGGGCGTTCGCGACGGTATGATTTTGTAAAATGCCGCCGGGGAAGTTCTGTTGATTGACGCGATGTCGATCATGGTTGGATCGAAGAACGCGGCGGGCCGCGGATGTGCTGAGCGCGCGCGAAGGTCTCGATGACGAGCATCGGCGCGTCGCAGTGTCGGCACACGAAGGTGGGCCGGACGCAGCCGCGCTCGAGGCCGCCATTGCCAGGCTCAGCGGGAGGAGTTGGCGCCGGCTGATGCAGAAGAGCGCGAGCGGTGGCGATGTCGCGCTGACGATTGGCGTTGGCGAGCAATCCATAGTGACGGATGCGATGAAAGCGCGAGGGCAGCACGTGCAGCAGGAAGCGGCGCATGAACTCCTCGGTCGCCAAACTCATCATTTTGAAGTGCGTTCGTCCCTGTTCGCGATAGTCCTTCCAGCGGAACGTGACGCCGCGATCGTCCAGTGCCACGAGCCGTGAGTTGGAGATCGCCACTCGATGGGTGTAGCGGGACAGATAGGCGAGAACCTGTTCAGGTCCTGCGAACGGGCGCTTGGCGTAGACGACCCACTCGCATTGGCGCAGCGGTGAGAGCCAGTCGGCAAAGGCCTCGGCGTCGGCCAAATCGACGTGCTCGCCGAAGAACTTGAGCTGACCGTCACGATGCAGGTTCTGGAGCTCTTCGAGGAAGCGGCGCCGGAACAGCCGCGAGAGTACCCGGACCGAGAGGAAGAAGCCCGGCTTGCACGGCACCCAACGCTCGGCATCGGGTGCGAAGCCGCCGCCGGGCACGATGCCATGCACGTGTGGATGGTGAGTCAGCGCCGAGCCCCAAGTGTGCAGCACCAGGGTGGTGCCGATCCGGGCACCAAGTGCTTCGGATCGGCGGCGATCGTGCGCAGCGTCTCGGCAGCGATATCGAACAGCAAGCCATAAATAATCTCCTTGTTGGTGTAGGCGATGGCGCTGATGGGCGCGGGCAAGGTGAAGACCACGTGGTAATACGCCACGGGCAAGAGGTCCGCCTGTCGTGCTTCGAGCCAGCGCTGAGCAGCGCTCCCCTGGCACTTCCGACAGTGCCGGTTGCGGCACGAGTTGTAGGCCATCTGCGCTTGCGCGCACGATGAACAGCGCAGCGCATGGCCGCCGAGCGCGAGGCTGCGGCACTGTTCGATCGCCGACATGACCTTGAGCTGCCCGAGGCTGAGGTGCCCCCGCTGCTGCTCTCGCCAAGTCGGCCCGTGGGCGCGGAAGATATCCGCGACCTCCAGGGCATTGCGTGGCACAAGCCGGCCCTAGGTCGGTCGGGAACTCTCCAAGGGACTTAAGACTTTGCGCAAAGTCTCCGTGG
>JAQGOD010000452.1 GCA_028293775.1 Gammaproteobacteria bacterium | reverse complement strand
ACCCGACGCATTAAATACTGCGGAACTCCTGCAGGTTGCACTCGACTCGGCGGGCATGGGCGGGTGGGAGCTCTACCTGTCGACGGGCGCCCTACATCGCACGCTACGCCACGACCAGATTTTCGGCTACGCGCAAATGCAACCTTTCTGGGACTTGCAGACGACTTTCGATCACATCGTTAGCGAGGATCAAGCGGCCGTCCGAGAAGCGTTCGCTCAGGCTGAAATAAACGGATCGATCGACGTGCAGGCGCGGGTGCGCCGCGACCCGGGAAACGAGATTCGTTGGATCCACATCAGCGGCCGCACCTTTATCATCGACGGTTCCCCGCAGCGCGTGGCCGGCGTCATCGCCGATGTGACGCATCGTCGGGCGGTGGAAGATCGACTTCGTCAGGCTCAGAAGATAGAAGCCATCGGGCAGCTCACGGGAGGGGTGGCCCATGATTTCAACAACCTGCTGCAGGTGATCTCGGGCGGGATGCAAGTCATCGGCCGCCAATCCGATCCGCAGCGCCGGGAGCAGATACTCGCTTCGATGAAATACGCGGTCGACCGCGGCGCCCGGCTCTGCCGGCAGCTGCTGGCATTCTCGCGGCGCCAGGCGCTCAAACCCGAAGCGGTTGATCTGAAGCGCTTGATCGGCGATATGCGTGAGTTGCTGAACCGCAGTCTGCGGGGCGATGTGCAGATTGAGACCGCCTTTGCCGATCGACTTTGGTACGTGGAAGTCGACCCGGCAGAGTTGGAATTGGTCATCCTAAATCTGGCGCTGAACGCACGCGACGCCATGCCCACGGGCGGCCGGATAGAGCTCAATGCGCGCAATTGCCCTGCGCTGGCTGATCACGACCTGGATGGGGATTTTGTGCGGCTGGACCTCGCGGACTCCGGCGTCGGCATGTCCCCCGAAATTCTGAGTCACGCATTCGAGCCCTTTTTCACCACCAAGGACGTGGGAAGCGGCTCTGGATTGGGGCTCGCACAAGCCCATGGGTTCACGCAAGCCTCCGGCGGCGCCATACGCATTGCGAGCACGGCTGGCCGAGGGACCGTCGTGTCGCTATTTCTGCCGCGCACCTTGAAGTCACCCGCTTTTGCTTCAGAGGCGCTGCCGCACTCCAGCGGCGAAGCGACCATCGGCGAGGGCCAGGTTTTGGTGGTGGAGGACGATGACGAGGTGGCGGCCTTGACGGTGGAGATGATCCATGAGCTTGGCTATGACACGACGCGTGTTGCCAGTGCGGAGGCAGCACTCGGCGCCCTCGCCGACCGCCGCACCGTGGACATTGTCTTCTCCGACGTCATGATGCCTGGCCGCATGAACGGCGTGGAACTGGCGCAGGAAATACGCCGTCGACGCCCCAATCTGCCGGTGTTGCTGACCAGCGGCTACGCCGAGGCAGCGCGACGCAAGGCAGGGGCGCAGCGGATCAAGATTATCCCCAAGCCCTACCGGATTGACGAATTACGCGACGCGCTGGCGGCCGTAAGGCAAGATGCTCGGGATTCCGTCCGAGGGCACTAATGTCTGCGGTGATCGTTTGTCCGTCGTGTGACTTGGCACACCGTATCGGCGTGTCCCTTCCCAATCGACGCACGCTTTGCGTGCGTTGCGGCGGCCTGCTGCAACGCGCGGAGAACGGCAGCATCGACACAGCTATTGCGTTGGCTGTAACAGCGCTGGTGTTGTTTGCTTTCAGCAATGCTTATCCGCTGGTTGCCATTCAATCCAATGGTGCGGGGCGAGCGACCACGCTGATGGGCGCAGCCCTCGGCCTGTATAACCAAGGACACACGCTGCTCGCTTGCTTGGTGTTCTTTACCACGATCGCGGCTCCCCTCTTTCAGATCACGGGTCTGTTGTACTTATTGGTTCCGCTGCGGCTCCGCCGCGAGGCGCCGGGCCAGGATATGGTGTTTCGAATGCTTGCTCAGATACGGCCGTGGATCTTCGTGGAGGTCTTCATGCTCGGTGCACTCGTGGCATTGGTGCGCCTGGCTGCCTTTGCACGGGTAATTCCGGGGGTGGCGCTATGGTCTTGCGCGCTGCTCATGTTCACGCTCACCGCCCTGACCAGCCGCACTTCGCCCGGGCAGTTTTGGCGTTGGGTTGAAGTGCGGCGCGCATGAGTGCGTTGCAGACCGGCAGCAGCCTTGGCTTGCTGGTTTGCCTGCAGTGTCGCGCAACCGTACGCGCCCTCGATGTGCCCTATCCGCGCTGCCCACGGTGCTACGCACATCTTCACAAACGGAAGCCTCATAGTCTGGCGCTGACGGCCGCGCTGCTGCTGTGCGCGGCCGTGTTGTACGTCCCCGCGAACCTGCTGCCCGTGATGTATACGCGCACCATCTTCGATGAAGAGAAAGACACGATCATGAGCGGCGTGTTGGTGTTGCTGCATTCCGGATCCTGGCCTATTGCCGTCTTGGTGTTCGTTGCCAGCATCGTCGTGCCGTTGTTGAAGATCCTCGCGCTCGGCGTGGTACTCTTTTCGGCTTGGCGCCGCTCTGCACGAAACCGCACCCAACGAAGTAAGCTATTTCGCATGGTCGAATTCATAGGACGCTGGTCGATGCTCGACGTGTACGCCATTTCACTGCTGGTCGCGTTAGTACAGATTCGATCACTCGCCTCGGTGGCCGTGGGCTGGGGGGCAGTCGCCTTTGGCGCCGTCGTCGTATTGACCATGTTTGCCGCGCGCACCTTCGATGAACGGCTACTGTGGGAACCTCCGCCTTGAGCGGCGATCGCCCGGATTTGGACGGCCTACCTGATGCAGTGCCCGCGCGCACTCCGTGGGGTCGATTGCCCCTGGTTTGGATACTCCCTGCGCTCGTGGTGCTGGTCGGTGGTTTCGTCGTCATTCTCGAGAAACTTAACCTGGGCACATCGATCGAGATTCGATTTGCCAAAGCCGAAGGCCTGGAGGCGAACTAGACCAGAGTACGCTTCTATTATGTAGATATCGGCGAAGTCAC
>JAQGOD010000446.1 GCA_028293775.1 Gammaproteobacteria bacterium | reverse complement strand
CGGGGGGCGGCCAAACCCCCATAATGCCCGTCAATTTTGATCAGCGTCCTTTGTGCTTCATCAAGATGGCCTGTTGCGACCAGCGATTCCACTTCTTGCATCTTGATGTTCAGTTCTTTCTCGATAGCCAACCTGCAAGCGCTGAGTTTCTTGGGGTCAGGCGGCGCGCCGTGCAGTAGGGTGCCAGCGCCCACGCGAGCGCCGTTGAACCGGCAACCTCATGGTTCGCAGAGCGCTCGATATGACTCTGCGCGTCGAGGACACACCATGATTTCAACGAATGCATGCTTGCTAAGTCATTGTTGAGCTGAATCGTATCGCCTTCGCCTGTGACATAAACCAGGTGGCTACGCTGAAACTGTAAGAACAAGTCCTTGGGAGGCAACGGAATTTGCGAATCGCCGATCAGATCGCTGCCGGCATTGAGAAGGGCCCCGTGGAAGAGGTCTGGATATGCCAGCGCAAGGCGCAGCGCGACCCGGGCACCGCCCGAGAATCCGCCGATGTAGACTCGCTCCGGATCCACCGGATAGCGTCGCGCTGTGTTATGCGCGGCGAGCAGCGCCAAAGGTTCTCGGCGATCGAAGACGCTTTCTTCGTTGCCGGATCGAGCTGCACTCACGAAGATGACGCCGTAGCGATCGAGCATAGTTGTCCACCCCGGCGGCAACCGCGCATCCTGCCACGGCGGCACGAATACCAAAAGTGCATAGCCCCGAGTTGGAGTTGCGGACGGCACGTAGACCGTAAATTTATCTTCGGCATGGTTGATGGACTGCTGGATCATTTTCTTTCCAGCACGCGCAGCTTGCCGCTCAAGTTGCACTACAGCAAGCGGGCTCAACATTCTCCGAGAAAGTTCAGCGCTTCTCGATAGTTCTGAATATTCCGCAAATACGACGTTACGAAAGATTTCGCCCGCGGCTTGTACGCTCTGGGCGGCCGCGAACAGAACCAAGGTCAATATCGGGAACGCAACGAAGGTGCGACGAGCCTTGATACACATACAGCCAAAGAATCGTCCGTGCTAGGTGATTTTAAAAGGCGGCGACGGAATTGGCTCGCACGGCGGTGCGCCAAGATCTTGTACCGAGCCACTCCGTACCAGCCTCTGGTATAACCGTCCGAGGCAGTCATTCCATTCGGTGTGACCCTGCCCACGGATCACCACCTTGACGGCATTTGAGAATCCGAGCGCGACATGGTCGGTGTACCACAGCGGCGTACCGCCATCGGCGTCGCCGGTAACGAGCAACGTGGGCGCGGACGAATGCACCAGTGTCCGGTAGCCTCTTGGAAGGGATACTTTCGGCCAATACCCGCATGCGGCGCGTTGCTGGCGAATGCGGTCGTCGCCCAAAAACGTGCCTTGGGTTTGGGGCAAGATGTCTGCCTCGCGGAGAAAAGCCACGTCCTCGCTGCAGGTGATGGCGAATAGCAATCCAAAGCTGAAATCCGAGTTGTCGGCGGACACGATGTCATCGACGATAGGGCTCCAGTCTCCCGAATAAGCGCGATGAATCACCCATGGCAATATCGATGCACTTTTAGGCCTGTATAGCTTTGCGCGAATCCATTCCGCCACGCGACCTCGGGAAAGCTGCACCGTATCTGCGCGGTGAGGAATCGAGACTTGCACCTCTCCAGACTCCAGTCGGGAAAAGATCTGCCGGAACTCCTCACGTAAATCCGGAAACGCCGCGTTGCACGCGGTGTCAGCGGCGCACTCGCCGAACAGGCGCTCGAGCGCCGTCTCGGCGGTCTTGGCCATGGCGAGCGGTGTCGCTACATCAATGGGTACCGGACTCCCGAGATACACAGTGCGCACACCTCTCGGGTAAGTCCGCACGTACACCTGGGCGGCGCGAGTTCCGTACGAACCTGCGAATAGGTTCATTGGTCCAAACTTAAGCGCGCGGCGCACGCGTTCAAGATCATTCGCAAAGCGCCTATAGCCATATTGAGTAAGGTCGGCCTGCGCGCGTAACCGCTCTTCACATTGTTTGATTGCGGCCGGCGGAAAGAGGTCCCGAAGAGCTGCCTCCGGCTCTTGCGGCGAACTGAGGTCACAGCGCAGCGCGCCCGATCGCCCCGTCCCCCGCTGATCGACCAGCAACAGATCGCGATCCTGCATGAGTGGCGCGAATAGCTGTGCATACCAGGAAGCATCGCCAATAGCAGCCTCGCCGGGTCCACCCATCAACACTACGATCGGGTCGGAATGCGATCGCCCACCGTGGGCAGGGATGACTGCAACGCCGATCGAGAGTCGACGACCGGCTGGCCGATCGGGGTTTTCAAGAACGGAAAGCGCGCCGCACTTTGCGCTTTGTTCAACATCAGGCAAGCGGCACGAAGAGAGTTGGATCGGTCGAGCCGGCTCACTCATAGGCGGCCCGGCTGTATCGCCCATAGCCGGATTCGCACAAGAAAGCGATATGGCTGCCGCTACCAAGAGTAGCGAAATCCCTGGAGCCCGATCGACCTTTAGCATTCTTACCGTCGAGCCGCCAGCGCCGCAGATACCTTGCTCAGCTGACTTTCCATGCCCATTTTTGCCATCTGCGTCCACTTCGGATCGTGATGGGGTTGG
>JAQGOD010000438.1 GCA_028293775.1 Gammaproteobacteria bacterium | reverse complement strand
TAATCGGGGTATGACGAACACCAACCTGCGGCACGCGACCTTACAAGCTGTTAAAACCCACCGGGATGCCCGCGGCGCCGTCTTCGAGCCGCTTTCCGATGAGGAACTGCAGGGACAAAGAAACGTGCATGTGGTGCTGACGCAGCCCAAAGAAGTGCGCGGCAATCACGTTCATCGTACGGCGACGGAAATAACCACCGTGGTCGGACCCTGCTTGATCAGGCTCAAGGAGGAGGGCGCGATTCGAGACATCGAGGTACCGCCCGGGGAAATAGTGCGCTTACAGATACCGCCCGGCGTGGTGCACGCGTTTTGCAACACCGGAGATTCCGCCATGGTGTTGGTGTCATTCAGCACCAATCTGCACGATCCTTCGGGTGGCGACACGGCGCGAGAGGAAATTCTCTAAGGGGCTTGCAGGCGTATGCGAGTTCTTTCTTTCAAGAATACTGTCCTGTTCAAGCGTGGAGTGTGGCTCAGCGCAGCTGCCTTGGCGGCGTTTGTGGCCGCGCCCTCTGCGCTCAGCGGCGAACTGCGGACCAATCCTGTGCCCAGTGCCATCGCCTTCGGCCTGCTGCTCGTAGCGCTCGTGTATTTCTTTTGGAGAACTCAAGTTCATCGCCTGGCCGATGAGGTGATCGATGCCCAGGATGTTCTCAAGATTCGCAGAGGACGCGTTGAGGAAACGATACCGCTGTCGAATGTCTCGGCGGTCGAAATCCTAAGTGGCAGCGGATTTCACCGCCTGTCGGTTCGATTTCACCAGCGCACGAAGCTCGGGCGTAAAATCGACTTTCTACCGCAAGCCAGCCTTTGGTCCACTGTTGCGGCGATTAAAGCGGTGGCCTTCGACTTGACTGAACGAGCGCAGCGGGCGCGAGCGATCAGTGACCTTCGAGTTCGTAACCGCGCTTGAAGTCGCGAATATGTTTTTCCATCCAAGTCCTGGCTTGCTCGCTTTTTTTGAGCTTGATGGCATCGATGATTTTGCTTTGTGCGGCTTGAATACGCGCCCGCGCCTGCGGCACGCGATCGATGATCGCCGAGAGTGCCGGTTCCAGCAAGAGATTCAGCGGCGATTGCGACAGCGCCAATACCCGGTTGCCGCTGGCTTCGGCCACGGCCGTAAAAAAGTCCACAACGGCCGCCACCGCAGCGGCGGTATCACCGATGTCGTGCTTGAAGCGTGCGCTGGCGCGCGTCAGTCCCCGCAGTTGGTCTGCGGTGCGCCGCGATGCGGCATACTGCGCGGCGGCGGGTTCGATCGCCATCATCGCCTCCCACAGCTCCATGAATGTCACATCGTGAAGGGCGAGTGCGCGGCTCACGCCCGAGCTTACGCGGTGAGGTTCGGGGCGCGTGACCCGCAGGCGCTTCTCGCCCCGTTCGCGTCCCAACAATCCATGGATTTCCAGTTCGCGAATCGCTTCACGGATCGTCGAGCGGTTGACCCCGAACTGGCGTGCAAGGTCGGTCTCGGACGGCAGTGCATCGCCGGTGCGCAACGACCGTGCAACGATGCGTTGCTCGATGAGATTCGCGATTTTCCGGTAGGCCGGATGATCGTCCAAAGGCACGAACAGATCCGTCACTGGCCTTCCCCGAACAGTTCCCGCCCGATCTGCATGCGGCGAATTTCCGACGTGCCGGCGCCGATTTCATAAAGCTTGGCATCGCGCAGCAGCCGGCCGGTGGGGTAATCGTTGATGTAGCCGTTGCCGCCCAGGAGCTGGATGGCATCGAGCGCGGCGCGGGTCGCGGCTTCGGCGCAGAACAAGATGCAAGCCGCCGCATCCTTGCGGGTGTGGTCGCCGCGATCGCAGGCCGCGGCCACCATGTACACGTAGCTGCGAGATGCATTCAAGGAGGCGTACATGTCCGCCAGCTTGCCCTGCACCAGCTCAAAGGTGCCGATGGCCTGCCCGAATTGTTTTCGTTCGCGAACGTAAGGCACAGCGACATCCAGGGCAGCGGCCATGATGCCGAGCGGACCTCCGGACAGCACCACACGCTCGTAATCGAGGCCGCGCATCAAAACGCTGACGCCCTGATTTTCACTCCCCAGAAGATTCTCCGCGGGAACCTCGCAACTATCGAATACCAGCTCGCTGGTGCTGGAGCCGCGCATCCCGAGCTTGTCGAGCTTCTGCGCAGGCGTGAAGCCTTTGAAATTCTTTTCGATAATAAACGCGCTGATGCCGCGCGCACCGGCGTCCGGGGCGGTCTTGGCATAAACCACCAGCACGTCGGCTTCCGGACCGTTGGTGATCCACATCTTGCGTCCATCGAGCACGTAGCAATCGCCGCGACGCACCGCCTTGAGCTGCATGGAAACCACATCCGATCCCGCGCCGGGCTCGGACATGGCGAGCGCGCCGACATGCTCCCCGCTGATGAGCTTGGGCAGGTATTTTTGCTTTTGCGCCTCAGTTGCATTGAGCGCCAGCTGGTTTACGCAAAGATTCGAATGTGCGCCGTAGCTCAAGCCCACCGCCGCGGAAGCACGCGAGATTTCCTCCATGGCCACGGTGTGTGCGAGATAGCCCAACCCGGCACCTCCGTGCTCGGGATTCACGGTGAGCCCCAGTAAGCCGAGCTCGCCGGCTTCGCGCCACAAATCGCGCGGGAACACATTGCTGCGGTCTATTTCCTGGGCACGAGGCGCGATGCGTTCTTCGGCAAAACGGCGTACCTGGTCTCGGACGGTGTCGATCACCTCGCCAAGGCCGAAGTTGAATTCGCGATAGGCAGAATCGGGCATTGTTACCGCCCCCCATTGTCATGGGCTCAAGATCGTTGGATAATCGGACTGTCCGACAATTCTGCCACGCTTAGGGCGACAAAGCCAATGGCCAAGATAGCTTCGAAGATCGATACCCGGTCCACGGAATTTGCCGAGAACCAAGCGGCCATGCAGAAGGTGGTCGATGACTTGCGAACCACCCTGCGCCGCAATGCCGCCGGAGGCAGCGCCGCGGCGCGCGAGAAGCACGTCAAGGCGGGAAAGCTGTTGGCGCGCGAACGCATTGCCGCGCTGCTCGATCCGGGCTCACCCTTCCTCGAGCTCTCGCCGCTGGCGGCGCAAGGGGTCTACGGCGAGGAGCTGCCCGGGGCCGGGTTGATTACCGGCATCGGGCGGGTTTCCTCGCGCGAGTGCATGGTGGTGGCCAATGATCCAACGGTGAAGGGCGGGACGTATTATCCGCTTACCGTAAAGAAGCACTTGCGTGCCCAAGAGATTGCCGGCGAGAACGCGTTGCCCTGCGTCTACCTGGTCGAAAGCGGCGGCGCCTTCTTGCCGAGGCAAGACGAGGTATTTCCGGACCGCGATCACTTCGGACGCATTTTCTTTAACCAGGCGCGGCTCTCGGCGCAGGGCGTGGCGCAGATCGCTGTGGTGCACGGCTCCTGCACCGCAGGCGGCGCATACGTGCCCGCCATGTCCGATCACGCCATTATCGTTCGCAACCAGGGACGGGTATTCCTCGGCGGTCCTCCGCTGGTCCGCGCCGCAACCGGCGAGGAGATCGATGCGGAATCCCTGGGAGGAGCGGATGTGCATTGCCGCCGCTCGGGAGTGACCGATTACTACGCGGAGAATGACACGCATGCCTTGGCTTTCGCGCGCCGTGCCGTCGCGCGTCTGCGTGCTCCGAACCTGCGCGCCGCACAACCCGGTTCGCCGCTGAGCGGCGTAGAGAGTCCTTTCGATCCCAAGGAACTCTACGGCATCATCCCGCAAAATTCCCGCAAGCCGTACGATGTGCATGAACTCATCGCCCGCCTTGTCGACGGCGCCTGGTTCGATGAGTTCAAAGCCTTGTACGGGACCACGCTGGTTTGCGGATTTGCCGATATTCACGGCACCACGGTCGGGATCTTGGCGAACAACGGCATCTTGTTTTCCGAGAGTGCGCTGAAAGGCACGCATTTCATCGAATTGTGCTGCCGAGAAGGTGTTCCTTTGGTGTTCTTGCAGAACATCGCGGGCTTCATGGTGGGTCAAGCGGCCGAAGCCGGCGGTATCGCCAAGGATGGGGCGAAATTGGTGACTGCGGTGGCCTGCGCCTCGGTCCCTAAGTATACGGTGGTGATCGGCGGCAGCTTTGGTGCGGGCAACTATGCGATGTGCGGACGCGCCTACGGGCCACGCTTTTTGTTTCAGTGGCCGAATGCGCGCACCTCCGTGATGGGCGGCGAGCAGGCGGCGAGCGTCCTCGCGACCATCAAGCGCGAAGCGCTGGAACGCAATGGCGAGAGCTTCAGCGATGTCGAGGAGGAAAAGCTCAAGGCTCCGATTCGCGAGCAGTTCGAGCGCCAGGGACACCCGTACTACGCTTCGGCGCGATTGTGGGACGATGGGGTCATCGACCCCCTCGATACACGGCAGGTTTTAGGACTGGCGCTCGCGCTGACGCGCGCCCAAGAGCCCGCGGCCACACGCTTCGGCGTGTTTCGCATGTGACGCATATGATCCGGCGACTGCTCGTAGCCAATCGCGGCGAAATTGTTTGCCGCATCGCGCGTAGCGCGCGTCGTCTCGGCGTGACGACCATCGCGGTCTATTCGGATGCCGACCGAAATGCGCAACACGTGCGCGCGGCGGACGAGGCTTATTATCTAGGGGCCGCGCCCGCCGCCGACAGCTATCTGAACATCAGTAAGATCATCGCCCTCGCGAAGCGAGTGCGAGCCGATGCCATTCACCCCGGCTACGGTTTTCTTTCGGAAAATGCGGCATTCGCCGCAGCTTGCCTCGAGGCCGGATTGATTTTTGTAGGCCCGCCCGCCGCGGCGATCAAGTCCATGGGGTCGAAGAGCGCCTCCAAAGCGGCCATGGCGGCGGTGGGTGTGCCGGTGGCGCCGGGGTATCACGGCGATGATCAATCGGCGCAGCGGCTCATCGAAGAGGCAACGCGCGTCGGATTTCCACTCATCATAAAAGCGAGCGCGGGCGGCGGCGGTAAGGGTATGCAGGTCGTTAACCGCGCCGCCGACGTGCCTGCCGCGGTGGAATCCGCTCAGCGCTTGGCGCGGACTGCTTTTGGCGATGATCGCTTGCTCATGGAGCGCTATTTTCCCCAGGCGCGCCACGTCGAGGTGCAGATCTTTGCGGACTCGCACGGTCAGACTTTGAGCCTTTTCGATCGGGACTGCTCGGTACAGCGCCGGCATCAGAAAATCATCGAGGAAGCGCCGGCGCCGGGGCTTCGCGATGAAGTTCGCGCCGCGATGGCGCAAGCCGCCGTCAAGTCCGCGCAAGCGGTAGGCTATGTCGGTGCAGGCACGGTGGAATTCCTGGTGGACGAGGCGCAGAACTTCTACTTCATGGAGATGAATACGCGCTTGCAGGTGGAGCATCCGGTTACCGAGTGCATCACAGGTATCGATCTGGTGGAATGGCAGCTAGCCATCGCGCAGGGCGAGCGCCTGCCGCGAACCCAAGCGGATATCACGCAGCGCGGCTTTGCCGTCGAGGCACGGCTCTATGCGGAGGATCCTGCGCGCGAGTATTTACCGAGCGTCGGGCGCATCGCGCACTTGCGCTGGCCCGACGGCATCCCCGGCTTACGCCTCGATGTCGGCGTCGAACAGGGCGATGAGGTGTCGTCTTATTACGATCCCATGCTCGGAAAAATCATTGCCTGGCGCGAATCGCGCACGGCCGCCATCGACCTGCTGAACCGCGCGCTCGGCGAACTCGAGATCATCGGCGTGGCAACCAATCGCGCGCTGCTCTCGAGCGTGCTGGCCGACGAGGAGTTTCGCCGCGGACCGGTCGGTACCGATTTTCTGGCCGCGCGCCGAACTCAATTGCGCTTCGGCGAGCCTGAAGCAGAGAGTACCGACATCGCGCTCGGCGCGGTCTGGTGCGCTACCGAGCGTTCTGAACACAATGCGCTATGGGCTGACAGCCGTGGCTGGCGCCTCGCAGCGCCGCCGAGCACGGTATGGCGATTCGCACAGGACAGCGCGTTGGTCGAGTTCTCGCCGCCGGAGACTTATCTCGCCCGAGTGGGCGGGCAGGAGTATGCGATACGCGTGCTCTCCCGCAGCCCACGAGCGCTGCGGGTGGAATGCGAGGATCGAATCGATACTGTGCGGCTGTTCGCTGCGGACAAAGCGCTGCACTTATTCCAAGACGGGCGGCATGTCGTGCTCACCCTGGAACGAACCGACGATGCATTGCAAGTGGCCGGCGGCACCGAACAAGGCTCTTTGCTCACGCCGCTCCCGGGAACCATTGTGGCTGTGCATGTCGTAGCGGGTCAGCAGGTGGCGCGCGGTGCGCCGCTGGTGACCGTCGAAGCGATGAAAATGGAACATACCCTGACCGCGCCCCACGATGGCGTGGTTGCGCGAATCGCCTTTGGCTTGACGGACCGGGTTCAGGCTGGCGCTGTTCTGGTGGAACTCTCGGCGTTGGAAAAGTGATCTGTCTTTAGGCGACTTGCGCGTCAGCAGCCATTTCAAGCATCGGCAACGTGACTTTGAAGCGCGTTTCACGCCCCAGCAGGCTCGCCAGTGCGATCTTACCGCCGGCTTCGTGCACGTAACGGCGTACCAGCGACATGCCGCTGCCGTGCTTGGTATCGCCATTGGTATTCGCCAGCGTCGTGAAGCCGGACTTGAAAATGAGCTTGATTACCTGACGATCCTGCAAGCGTGCGGCGTCCTCTTCGCTCAAAAGCCTCTTGGCAACCGCGACCTCGCGCACTTTGGCCGGGTCCAGACCTCTGCCGTCATCTTGGAAAGTCAATTCAAAGCCGTTCCCGGGCGCGGACTTGAACTCCAATTGCAGCGTGGCATGCGGCGGCTTACCGGCCGCTTCTCGCTCTTCCGCGGTTTCGATGCCATGTACCACGGCATTGCGGATTAGCTGGATCGCTACGTTCTTCACGGTCGCCTGGTAGCGCGCAGGAACCGACTCCAGTCCGGCGCAGGCGAGCACCACCACTTTGCTGTTCTCTTGCGCCACCAGGTCGCTCAAGGTAGTGAGAGTGCTTTCCAGGCTGCCGACCGTCGCCATGCGCTGCGCCGGGGAAGCTCGCTCCATTTCCGCGAAGAATTTCGGCGCTTCGATGATTTCCGTGCCGTTATCGGTGACGATTCCTGTGGTGGCTGCGCGCCCGGCTGCCGTGCGCGCCGCCGGCGCCGCGGGCTCAGCCTCACGCATCGGGCTGGCCTGTGAAGTGAGCGACCTGATCAATGCGAATTGTCCATACAGTGCATCGAGCTTGACGGCCAAGGGCAGGAAATCGCCGCCGCTCAAGGTTTCCCTGCTGCGCAGCTCTTGCAATGCCGCCTCGAAGTCGTGCGCGGCGCCCTGCAGACCGGAGAGTTGGAGTGTTTCCGCATCGCGCCGTATGCAATCCACCTGCTGCAAAGTCTCTTCCAATTTGTTGCGAAAGGCGCCGGCCTCACGCGCGGGTTTTTTCAGAACGCCATTGATGCTCTTCATCGAAGCGTCGGTGCTTTGCAAGAAGCCGCCGAAGCGGGTACCGCCGGCCTGCAACACGCTGCGTAAGATTTCGCCCTGCGTGAGCGCTTGAACCCGCAAATCCTCGAGTTCGCGATGCTGCTGTACCCGAGCGGTGATGTCGGTGACGCGCACCATCCAAGAGCGCGCCTCGTTGGGAGTATCGACTCCGCTGAACTCGAAGGAGTAGTGAGCGGCCGCGAAGCTGCCGTCCGCGTTGGTCAATTTAACTTCAACGTCCTGAAGCGGATTGGACTCCTCTTCGGGCCGGCCGTGTTCGAGAAAGTGCGTCATGTGGGTGCGCACCAGGCTCAGGGTTTTCGCCGAAACCAGCGGACCTATCAATTTCTCCACGGTTAAATTCGCGAAATCCTGGCGGCGAAAAAGCGTGCCCAAGGAGGCGGACACCTGGGGTTGCACCTTGCCCCTGCTGTCCATGAGGAATAGC
>JAQGOD010000427.1 GCA_028293775.1 Gammaproteobacteria bacterium | reverse complement strand
TACCGATACGCGTTCGCTACAACTATTTACACTCATTGCGGAAAATGCGAATTCCCTCGATCTGGACGCGCGGCCATTCCAAGACTTGATAAGGCTCTTCGTTTCTCACAAAACCGTGCTTGATCCGACACTCACGGCCTTTGAGGCACAGTTCACGCAAATGCCAGGTGAACTCAACCCTTCGCTTGCCGCGATCGCGGATCACCTTCCGATTACCTTGCACCGTGCGCTGTACAAAAGCGCAAGCGAGATCACCAAGGAAATGGCACCTCGATGGCGCGCCTCTTACGCAAAGATGCTCGAAGCGGTGGCGCGCTTTCACCGCGCCGGCATTCAAATCGTTTCTGGCACTGACGATTTCGCAGGCTTCGCATTCCAACGGGAGCTGGAGCTCTATGTAAAGGCCGGAATTCCTGCGAATGAGGTGTTGCGGATCGCGACGTGGAACGGCGCCACTTATGCGCGGGTGCTTTCCGATCGGGGGTCGATCGAGCGCGGCAAGCGCGCTGACTTGATACTCGTAGACGGCGATCCGACGCAAGATATATCCGCCATCCGCAAGGTCGCGCTCGTCCTACAAGACGGCGATGCCTATTATCCGGCTGAGTTGTACGGCGAGCTTGGTGTGAAGCCTTTTGCGCCGGCGTTGAAGCCGGAATCGATTGTTGCCGCGGCCCCATCAGTTGCCAAATAGGCTCCCGCCGACCGCCGGCTCGAGCCGCAGCGTTGGCGCGGTAAAAAAAAGTGGCTGTCGCCGCCGCCTGATGTCCGGTCTCAGTACCGTTTTACGTCCTTATTAGTGAACGGTACTGATTCTGTCTTCAGGGGTGAAATATGCGTCTTCCATCACGATGGGCCATTGCGATCGCCGTAACGGTGGCAACGATAGTCGTTTGTTCTCTCGGGATACGTGCAGAACTCGCCGGGTCGAATCTGGCCGCTGGTCAGCACGCCAAGAAGCAGCCTGCCGACGATGCATTTCGGACCCCTGTCGTCGCGCGCGATTAGGGCTCGCGATGAGGGCTACTGCGCCCTCACCCGATCAATCCAGCTGTCGCCTGCATACATCCGCATCGGGTGGCCGCTCTCCTCGACAAATCGCACCACTTCGCCCACGGCGCCGCCGCCAGTCGGTGCGACAAAGCGAAACCGGCCACCGCCGAGCGGCTCCAGCGTGACCGGGTCATCCAAGTTTGGCCCGTTGGGATTTATGACGACCAATCTCTTGTTGAGTAATACGACCTGTTGGTCCCCGTTGCGCCCGCGGTAAAGGCCCGCAAATCGCTCCCACACCGGGTCCCACTCCGTGGTCGAAGGCTTGCCGCTGGCCGCGTTCGCCTTCGCCGTTGCTTGGCCGACGGTGGCCATCAATTGCTGCGCGATGTCGCTCGGATTTGAGTCGTTGGTGTTCGTAAGGACGATGACTCCAACTTTATCGTCGAGCTGGATGAGCGTCTGGGTCGTATTACCGGGATAGCCGCCACCATGCCCGATGTAGGTCCTACCCTTGACGCGGTTCAAGTCGAAACCGAGACCCGTTCCAGCAGTCCAATTTTCCTCCACCGATCGCACGCGCAGCATTTCGCGCCACGATCCGCTACTGACGATTTGCGCCCCGCCTCGCGGGCCGCGACGGAACTGTGCCGATATGAACTTCGCCATGTCCTCGACATTCGAGGTGACTCCGGTGGCCGCGGCCATACCGCGCGAATCCACGAACGGGAGCACCTCGCGCGTGCCATCCGGCATTCGACGACCGTAGGGAACAGCCAACCCGGAAATATCCTTGTCTACACTCGAGGCTTCCATGCCGAGCGGCTTGAATATATTGCGCTCAACGTAGTCAGACCACCGCTCCCCACTCACTTTCTCGACGACTTGCCCGGCCATGGCATAAGCAAGGTTGGAGTACTTCCATCGCACGGACGGAGCAAACGCCGCCTGTCGGTCTGTATAGAGGCGCTGTAGGTCATCGGTGCTCGGAAATTTGTACGACACCCAGTGGTCTCCAGCTTCGCGCTGCAGGCCCGAACTGTGGGATAACAACTGCTCGATTGTGATAGGACCATCATCGTCGCCGGCAGGTTTTGCCTTGAACCACGGCAGGTACTTCACTACGGGATCGTCGAGGCCCAGTTTACCTTCCTCCCGCAGTTGCATAATGGCAATGGCGGTAAAAAGTTTGCTGTTGGACGCCATGCGGAACTTTGTGGCCGCCGTCATCGGCACCTTCGCTTTGAGGTTCGCGAATCCGAAGCCTTTCGACCAGATCAGGTCCTGGTTACTCACCACCCCAACCGCGACTCCCGGGAGTCCTCGATAAGCGATTTGCTCCTCGATCCATGCCGAGAAAAGGCGTTCAGCGCCGAGGACGTCCGGGTC
This sequence comes from Gammaproteobacteria bacterium, assembly GCA_028293775.1. The sequence continues at coordinate 912 of JAQGOD010000427.1, read as the reverse complement.
ACCGGCAACGCTCGGAGCAGCCTGCGCGGTGGCGGACATGCCGATGAAAATCGTCAGACCGATCTGGCGAGCGACTCGAACTGTACTGAGCATGGAGCGACTTCCTGAGGCTAAAGAACTGTCCGAAGGATAACCCAACGAGTTGGGTGTAGGAATAAAGCGGCCGTCACACCTGCAACAATGCCCTCGCGTGAAAGTGGCACCGTGGAGGAGCCGCGCAGTGGACCTTGTGCCCATCAAAAACCGCGCCTAGGCTTGTGCAAACCGGTGTATTCCGTTTAACCGAGGAAAAGCCAATGAAGAGAGAGAACCGCGAGCTACTCACCGGCGTGCTGCTCGGCGGACTCCTGGCGGGCGCGGTGGACATCGCGGCCGCATCTTTGATCTACGGTCGCAACCCCGCGCTCATTGCGCAGTCGATCGCCGGTGGCTTGCTCGGAAAAGCTGCTTTCGCCGGTGGAGCGCGAACCGTAATCCTGGGAACGGTTTTGCAGGAGGCGATGGGAATATTGATCGCGGCGATCTATGCCGTACTTTTAAGATCTGCTCCTGCGTTGCGACGCAGATGGATTGCAAGTGGTCTCGCTTACGGCATCATCATTTTTTTCGTCATGAACTACATCGTTGTCCCGCTATCGGCGTTAAGGTCCAAGCCTCATTTTAATTTCGAAAGCTTCGCTGAGAACATGGCCGCAATGCTGCTATTTGGCCTCATTGTGGCCTTTTTTTCCAGGCGCAAAGCCGAGACGAGCGAACCGCGGTCCAACGAAGCTGAAACACCCGCGTAACCATTTCATGGCGAACTCACACGACCTCGCCCAACGCTTGTCCAAACAGCTCTGTGGCCTTTTCGATTTGACCGACTGAAACGCCGGCAAATCCAACCAGCAATCCCGGGCGGGAGGGTCTGGC
>JAQGOD010000338.1 GCA_028293775.1 Gammaproteobacteria bacterium | reverse complement strand
AACAAGACTTGTTCGTGCTCGGATCGGGGGCCGCCCTCATCGTGACCACCGGTTTTCTCGTCACTCCGAGCGGGCACGAAATCGATGGGCAGGGGATCGAACCGAATAGGGTGCTCGCGCCGGGCACGGAGCCGCACATTTGGCGCTGATCGGCCGCACGGTTCACGGCAACCTTCGCATCAAGGGGTTGATCGGCAAAGGGGCGATGGGTTTGATGCTCTTGGTGGAGAACGTCGAGCTCCCCGATCGAAAGTACGCCGTCAAGGTCCTGCGCAGTCCCGTAACGAGCACGCCTAAGTTCCAAGACCGATTCAGCGAAGAAGCTCGCAATCAGGCCGCGCTCGATCATCCGAACATCGTCCGGGTTCACGACTACTTCCAGGAGGCGGGGCGCTACTTCCTGGTCATGGACTACGTGGACGGTCAATCGCTGCAAAAAGTGATCAGCGATCGCGGACAGCTGGATGAACATCGGGCGATTGAAATCCTCGACGGTGTTCTGCAGGCCCTGGATTGCGCACACAGCCACGGCGTCATCCACCGCGACGTCAAACCTTCGAATATTCTCATCGACGGCACAGGCCGTGCCCGTTTGACCGATTTCGGGATTGCGGTTCGCGCCGGCGGAACGCGTTTGACGGGCGCAGGCGTGACGGTGATCGGCACCGCCGAGTACATGAGCCCCGAACAGATTAAATCGCCGCTGCGCATCGATCCCAGAAGCGATGTCTATTCCTGCGTAATCGTCCTATTTGAAATGTTGACGGGCGACGTGCCGTTCCGCAGCGACAGTGATTACGCGCTTTCTCAGCTGCACGTGACGGCGGCTCCGCCCGATCCGCGGGCCCTGAATCCGGCAATCTCCCAAAGAGTGGCACGCATCATCGCCATGGCTCTCGCCAAGGATCCGCGCGATCGGCCGCAGGACTGCGAGCAATTCCGCCGATTGCTGGCGGGCACCGTCAATCCGCCCTTTGTGTGGAAACCGTTGGCGTGGGTAGCGGCCGCGGCAATCTTGGGCCTCGCCGCCTATTGGTCGGCGCCTGCTTGGCAACGGGCGCTTTCAGTATCGCGCTCCTCGGCCTTGGCGTCCGATGCGGTGCAGGCCAAGGAAAGCGCGGCGGCGGCTATCCAGAGCATCGCGCTTCTATGCCGGGAGGCCGCCGTTAAACTAAAAAAGGAGGAGGGCAAAAAGATGGCCGAGCAGGTACCCGATTCAGCGGTTGCCGAGAATTTCTCAAAGCAAATCGCGGAGACCCAAAGGAACATGGCTGAGTTTGCCCAGCAATATAATCGCAGCCTCAGGATACTGGCAAAGCTCGAACAGCCGGCTCGGATACGCGCCTTGCGGGACGGCGCCACGAATTCAGAGCGAGCCGAGTACGTTGGCTACGTCGAGCGCGACGCCCTGTCATTGGAAACGGCGCCTGGCGATCTCGATGCAGGCCGCCTCGCCAAGAATTGTGGTGGCTCGGCGCGACCGCGATGACGGCAAAGGGTGACGAGCGGTGCTCAGCAGCCCTCGGCGCCGTTGCTGGCTACGCCCTTATTCATTCCTCGCCACGTGAGCACGAACGGGGTGCACCTGAGCACGGCCGGATCCGCGACACCGGCCGCATCGACCCCTGCAAGCGTTGCGCTCCCTTCGGCGCGCAGTTCGATGAGATGCCCCACGGCACGATCCACCCGAAGGCCATTCACGGTGAGCCCGTCGATACGCTTGCCCATGAGCAGCAGCCCTGCATGGCTGCTGTCCAACAACGTGGTGTTCTCAAGCTCGATCTGCGCCTCGATGGGCGCCTCCAAGGCGTATAGCCAAACCGCGCCGACGCCGCTCGGCCAACGAGGATCGAATCCTCCGCCGCGCACCACCATGTTGTCGCGCAAAGTGATCCTGCCCGAGAGCGGCACGGCGTGGAAGCGGTTGCCCAAATGCAGCCCGCCGCCCTCGGTGAGGGTGTCGGCGATGAGATTGTCGGACACGCTGATGTCATGACCGCCGTAAATGGCGACACCGTTAGCCAGGATGGGTGCGACCACCGTGTTGTGACGAATCGTCAAGTCGTGATTGGCCAGTTTGTCGGCCCAAGAGGCAATGCCGTCATCGCCATTGTTGCGAAAGAAACTTTGCTCGATGGTGACATTCGATATGCCTCGGTGCAGATTGATTCCATCCGCGGTGGTGTCGAAGACGCGGACACGACTGACCAGCAAACCATCGAAGGGTCCGTCGAGCCAGAGCCCCACCTTGACGTGCTGGATGAACAAATCATGGATGCGGCTGCCGCCGCCCAACGCACCGCCAATGCCGGCCAGGGCTTTGTGATCGTCGCGTTCCCGCACCTCGCCGATGATGGCGAGATCGTGAATGTCGACCGCCTGCGATGGATGGGGCGCATTGCGTCCATACAGACCAACCCCGTCGCCCTGCAGAATGGAATACCACGCACCGGCACCGTCAATTTCAACGCGGTCCACCTCGACATGGCCATGGAGTCGAAAATGTCCCGGCGGAATCCAAAGCGCTCGTTGGGCAGAGGAAGCCGCGGCGAGCGCCTTGGAGAATGCTTCGCGCGAGTCCGATTCGCCGCGCGGATCGGCGCCGAAATCCACCACCGACAGCGAGCGCGGCGGTTGCTCGAGCGGCGCAGGCACGAGTTCAAAATCAACGAGATCGATTGCGCAGGACGCGTTTTTCATCTCGGGCCCCGGCACCAGCCGAACTACCGTACCGGCCGGCAGCACCTGATCGAGCATCATCCTCGCGTGATCGAAGAAGTGGTGGCCGTTGCCATCGGCGGGGTTCTTGGTGAAGGGGTAGCGGCCGTAATAGCAGCAGTAGCGGGACGTGACGGGCAGATCGGCAATCCGCTGACCCTTCGCATATACCCTTAAGGTAGCGTCAGTGATCTCACCTTCCGCAGCATCCGGCACGGCATAACGCACAGTGAGGGCGTTCGCCGGTGCGGACAGGGTGAATTCGACAAAATCCCCCTCTGCTTCGAGCAAGACCGCGCGGCGACCGGACGCTTCGGAAGCCAGGGTCGTAAAGGAAACGTCGGGACCGAGGATGCGCCCGTGGATGACGGCGTTCTCCGCTTCGAACTCCGCAAAGTCGTGCCTCGCGCCTGCCCCGGCCGTGATCTTGGGGTCCAACGCGACCACGGTGACAGGCGAGGGCGGCGGGGACGCCATGGCATTCAAGCGGCAGGGCGCGATCAATAGCGCCCCCATCAGCGCTCCCGCCAAGGCCTTGGGGAGCGTCATCATATAAAGCCCGCGTCTCTTAATTTAACAATAAAACCTCACGGCGACAGCCACCGGCGAGGCATACGACACTTGAGAGAACAATAACCCCCAATCGAATTTCAAGAGTTGCCCTTGGAACCCAACTACGCGTAGGGTGCGTCGCAGGGGATGATACGGATGCCGGCAGTAACGGATTCTCGCACCGAGACGTTTGCGAAGCTCTTCACTGAGAGCCGCCAGTCGTTGATCCGGTACATTCAGCGCTTCGTCGGCTCCAGCGAGACGGCGAAAGAAATCGTCCAAGAGGCGTTTCTTCGCACCTACCGGCAACGCGAATCGGTGACCACCTTAAGGGCGTTCCTGTTTTCGACGGCGCGCAACCTCGCTGCGAACGAATATCGTCATCGATGCGCCGTAGAGCGAGGCGCAGTGGGGGATTTAGAGGAGTCGGGGGTCGATCTTCAGTGTGAGTCACCGGAATCGACTTTGCTGAGGGACGAGCGGCACCGGCTTATCCAGGAAGCGATCGATCGGTTGCCTTCGCAATGCCGCGCGGCCTTTACGCTGCGGGTATTTCACGAATGCTCTTACAAGGAGGTGGCGGAACGCTTAGGGATTTCGGCGAAGACGGTTGAAAAGCATATCGCGAGGGGGCTTCGCGAGACGCACAGCTACATCAAGCGACGTTACAGCCCCGCGAGGCAGGATCAGGATCATGGGTAAGCTTCATCGGCTGCCGAGTATCGTGGACATCGAGCACGAGGCCAGCGTGTGGTTTGCCCGTATGCATGCCGATGATGTGTCACCTCAAGACCGCGCGGGTTTCGACGCGTGGCTTGCCGCGCATCCCCGACATGCCAAGTCCTATGCCGAACTTTCCGCCACGTGGCAGGAGTTGGTGAAGAGTGCTCCCTTGGTTCGCGCGGTGAATTTCGGCCAATCGATGAACGCGGCCGCAGCGCCGCCTGCGCGTCGACGCTGGATTTCGGGCGCCGTGGCGGCCAGTTTCGCAGCGTTCGTTCTGGCCGTGGGCTGGAATGTGTACAAACAAAAAGAAGAAACTCGCTTTCAAACCGCGATCGGTGAGCAGGCCGCGGTGGCCTTGCCCGATGGGTCGTCGCTCGATCTCAATACCAACAGTCGCGTATGGGTGGACTATACGCAGAGCAGCCGCGTGATTCGTCTGGAACGCGGCGAGGCCTATTTCAAAGTCGCCCACGATACGCAACGGCCGTTCTGGGTGCGTGCCGGCAACTATTGGGTGCGCGCGGTCGGCACGGCGTTCAACGTCTACTTGCGGCCCACGGGTGTGGAAGTGACGGTGAGCGAGGGTACGGTCCAGGTGGTCAATGCGACCGCAAACGACTCGCCTCCGTCGGATGCGGCGCTGACCCTGTCTGCGGCGGCCGTCACGGCCGGACAGCAAGCCGATGCACACGGGCGCGCCGAGGTGATCCGCGCGCTCGATTCGGCGCAGCTCAGCCGCCTGCTCGCGTGGAGAAGGAGCAGCCTCTACTTTCAAGATCAACCGCTGGGCGATGTCGTCGATGAGTTGATGCGATACACCACGCTCAAGATCGAGTTCGACGATGATGCGCTACGCGGGCTGCCCGTCGGAGGTACGTTTCAGACGAGCCCGGAAGGGGTGGAGGCGCTGCTGGCCTTGCTGCACGACGGATTTGGCACGACCATCCGGCGCGACGACCAGGGCCACGTTTACATTGAAGGACCTGCCAAGTAGCTTGCCCGGGGCCGGCAACATTGGGGTGAGCGCTTTGTGCACCGCGGCCAGTGGTTGACGGTTAGTCGACCATTGTGATCAGCGTTTTGATGGGTGGGCGATAAGCTGCCAATTCGAAGCGCAGCTCCTTCAGGCCATAGTCGATCGACACTCTAGCGAATTGCCGCAGGAGGTTCATTCCGATCAACAATGCCGGGCGTTCACGCAGTCCCCAAACACCGAAGACCAGAAAATCGGCAATCACCAAGGGGCAGTCGTTGAATGTCAATGCCGAAAATCGGATCCTATTAACCATCGCTACCTTTCCCAAGATCTCGCCGCCGGTGATGTCGATCAACCGGATGGTTCCTGTCTCGCCAAAACTCGGATTGCGCTTCGCCAAGGCAGCAAGCAGGGGTGCGTTGGCGGCTGACACCTCGGCGCCGGAGTCAATGAAGGCAGTCGCGGGTACGCCGTCTACTACGCAATCGAGCGCCTGCAAATGTCCCGCCGACCCCGACGCGCCAATGCGTGCTTCATTCTCTCGCTTCCAGCTGGCGCTCAATCTGGCACGCGGCTCGCTCACCTGCAAGATGTGATTTTTGAAATCGAAAGTCACGCGGTGACCGTCGAGGAAGTCGAGCCCAAGATACCCGTCAGCCTGCAGCAGGGCACGGGACAACGTCGGCACGACCAGATGTCTGCAGGTGATCGACCCAAATGACAATGCGCGGATCGCGACGGTCTCGGTAAGGACGGCGCTGACAACCCCATCCAACATAACCTTGTCGCCGCGGAGAAGACCCAGCTCGTCGGCGACTTCAGTGGCCAGAATGGTGCGGTCGGCACCGGTGTCGACTACGAAGTGATAAGGTCCATGGCCATCGATGCGCACAGCGACCGTTAGGTGACTTGCGGCGTCGGTTGCTGCGGCGATCGGCACCGTGTCCGGGTCCGACACGGCTGGGACGGCAGATTCCACCCAACCGAGCGGCGGCGGCGACGCCCTCTGTGCTTTTGCCATGATCGACGCAAAAGCTAACGAGGCGGCGCCGTATTTCACAAATCGCCGTCGCGACAGTTTTTGGCGTGTTAGCAATGGGCTGCCTCAGGTTAGGGACATGAGCACAATACCAGCCCTCCGCCATCACTGCGGCGGCTAGGAGAAAAATTGACTGGGGGGTTTTTCCCCCTCGGGTGTCGTAATACCAGACGGCTCGTTAACGAGTCGCAGCACTAGAACAATGACAGGGGAGAGGCATGAAAACGAACAACTTGGTTCGGCTGGCTGTGTTACAGGCGTTGGCATGCGCGTCGGGGCTGCTTCTAGCCACACCCGGCAGCGCGAGCGCCGATCCGACGCGATTTGACATTGCCGCACAACCGCTGCCCAACGCACTCAAGAACTTTGCCGCACAGGCGAAGATGCAGTTGCTGTACCGGTACGATATCGTCAGCCGTGCGACAGCAAGCCCGGTAGCGGGGCAACTCGAAAAGCACGCGGCCTTGGAGCAATTGTTACGAGGGACGGGATTGGAGGCGGTTTACAGCGACGACAGTACCGCAACCATTCGCCTTATCTCCGCTGGAGAAAAAGCGGCAGCCAGCAGCAAAACCGCAATCAGCGATAAGCCAAGTCCAGCCAATTCACCTCCGACGAGCTCCACCACACCGGACCAGGGTCCGGTGAACATCAGGCTCGCGCAAGCGAATACGGCTGCACAGCCGCCTCGCGGCACCGCTTCGGATAGCGCTGCGGACACCGTCACCGTCCCGGAAGTCGTCGTTGTCGGTGTGCGAGCAGCGCTGGCGACTGCGCAGCAAGTCAAGAAAGATGCGGCGACGTTCGTCGATTCGATCACGGCGACGGATATCGGTGCGTTCCCGGACAAATCAGCGTCCGACGCGCTGCAACGGTTGCCGGGAATTACCGTCAATCGCCTACAATCGAACGACGACGTTTCGCACCCCTCGGGCGAACCGACGAACATTCTCATTCGCGGCCTGACGCAGGTGCGCACCGAGTTCAATGGCCGCGACACCTTTACGGCCGACCCGGCAGGACGCGGAATTAACTTCAACGACATCTCGCCGGAATTGCTCGCTCGCGCCGATGCATACAAGAATCAGACAGCCGACATGATCGAGGGCGGCATCGCCGGCACCGTTGATCTGCGTACCCGCCTGCCCTTCGATCAGAATGGTCCCGTCATCGTCGGCGCCGTCCAAGGCAACTTCGGCGACCGGTCGAATCAGCTGACCCCCGCCTGGTCAGTACTGGCCAGTGACTCCATGAGCACGGAATTCGGCCGGTTTGGTTTGCTCGTCGATTACGCGCGCTCCCACGTCGTCACGCGTACCGAAAGCGTGATCGACGATAGGATCAATATGTATTGCACGGGCGGATATGGGACAGTGGCTCACGCAATCGTCAATCCTGACGGCAGTGTCCCCTGCACCGGCAATCCGTTTGGCGGCAAGGGCTGGGCCTTCGCTCCGGACGGCGTCCGCTATTCACAGGTGGACTACGATCGGACTCGGATCGGCAGCACCATCGCGACTCAGTACGAGAACAATTCGAAAACCCTGCTCGCCACGATTCAATACGTCGACGCGGGCTACCACAACGCATGGCTCGAGGACGCCAGCCACGCGATCCTTGAAAACGGGGCTTACGGCACACCCGCCTTCAACCCGCGGGCCACGTCGGCGCTGGCCGGCGGATC
>JAQGOD010000204.1 GCA_028293775.1 Gammaproteobacteria bacterium | reverse complement strand
CCGGCAGGGCGAATTCCGCTTGCGCCTGTGCCACCAGGCACGTCTCCCAGGACCGCTGCTGCGGCGATCCCAAACGCAGCCCGCGCGACAGCGCCAGACGCAACTCCGACCACAATCCAGGCCCCGCCGCCATCAGATCGTTGAGCACAGGCGCGGCTAGCGCCTCTTTCAGCCTGACGGCCGCCGCGTCTCTAGCGAAACCGCCGCACTTCAGCACCGCGGCAAGGTCGAGAATCTGATCGCCGATCCCGACTCCGGCGCGAAACGGCTCCAAGCTTCCCGCCCGCCGAAACACGCCATAAGGCAGGTTCTGAAGCGGAAAGTCGCTGTCAGGTAGATTCGCGCTATCGACCCAACTGCGAAGCGAGACGTCGTGGGTTTCATTCAGTGCCAAACGTGACCCCTGTCTTAAATGTTCGACGCGGCCGAAAGGCCAAGTATGCGATGGTGCTGGATGAGGCGTTCTACGAGCGAGGATGCTTTCGCTTCCTCGACAAAGGCGCGCAGAAAGGCGGCGCCGGCTTTATTTTGCCGCGCGGTGCCCACGGATTGTTGCACAGCCATGAATCGACCCTGAAGAATCCGGGCCCCGGGTAGCTTTTTGACGCCCGACAGAAGGAGTGGCCTTAGTCCGGCGAGCGCCTCCAATTTCTGTTCGACGAAATATTCATACGCGCGATCCAATGTAGCCGCCCGCACAAGCTCGGCTTGCTTGATGTTGCGCGTAAGCCAGAGATCGTAAGCGCTCCTGTTCGCCACCGCGATGCGCACGCCTGCACGATCCACCTCTTCGACCGATGTCAGCGCCGAGCCGGAGGGGACCAGATAAGTCGCGTCGATCTCGACATAGGGAGAGGTGAAGACGACGTTTTGCGTTCGCTCCGGTTCGGCGCCAACGAGGCCGATATCCCAAATATCGCTTCCCGCCGCATCCGTCAGTGGCCCGGCGCCGGCAAAAGGCACATAGACAATGGGTACTCCCAAGCGTGCAGCGACTTCGCGGGCTAGATCCGGGGCAATTCCCTCCGGATCGCCCGAGGGACTTCTGCCGGAAACCAGCAAAGTATTCGCGAGATTGATTCCGGCGCGCAGCACGCCGCGCGGTGCGAGTTGAGCGATGATGAGCGGGTCCACCAAATGTAGTCCTAATGCGCGAGCATCATGTATTCAGCGTCAGCTCGCGCTTGATGACTCGACTTGCAAAACGCCAAACGCCCTGGGAATCCTTCCGAAACTCATCGAGCAAATCGCTTACGCGGCATTGCGTGGCACTGCCGGCAGCGCTTTGTTCAAAGGTAAGTTGAACGGCAAACGTCGTCGCCATTTCCGTATCCGTTAGTTCGACGCGCAGGTTCGACCATACGTGCCGGGTTTTTCGGCCGGGCTGAAGAAATCGCCGCCGGCAGTCCTCGGCAATTTGCAGCTGCCCCTTAAGCTCCAGATCGCCGATGCGCAAAATTCCGTCCGGGACGAACAGTTCCGATAGAGAGGTCCCGTCGCCGCGGTCCGCATGCCAGGCAAAATCGCTGAGTAAGCGTTCTATGGCAAGAATGTCAGCGTCCATCGTTGGGTCGACCATGAATAGTGTAGGGAGCAAGCTAGCAGATTTGCCGTGGATTGAAATGCTTCTTCAACCCCTGCCAGCAATCGACATAGTCTCGTTGCAGCAAAGTGGACTCCAAAGCGAATCGAGTCGGCCGGATCACGCAACGCGTCTCGAACATGAAGGCCATGGTGTCAGCTATCCGTTCGGGTGTCGCCGTATCCGAGCGCGTGCCTTTCTCGTAACTTGCCGCATCGGGCCCATGCCCACTCATGCAGTTGTGCAACGAGCACCCGCCCGGTAGAAAGTCACCCTCCTTGGCATCATATTTTCCTTCGATCAATCCCATGAATTCGCTGGCCACGTTGCGGTGGAACCAAGGCGGCCGAAACGTATGTTCCATCGCCAGCCAGCGCGGCGGGAAAATCACGAAATCGATGCTGTCAATGCCGGGAGTATCGGTTATGGACTGCAGCACCAGAAAGATCGATGGATCGGGGTGGTCATAGCTGATCGAACCGATGGTATTGAAGCGACGCAGGTCATATTTGTACGGCGCGCAATTGCCGCGCCAAGCGACAACATCGAAGGGCGAGTGATTCATGTCGGCGCGCCAGAGCCGGCCCATGAATTTCGCGATGAGCTCATGGGCCTCATCCCGGTCTTCATACCAGGCGACCGGCGTGCTGAAATCGCGTTCACAGGCCAGGCCGTTCGAGCCGATGGGCCCAAGGTCGGGCAAGCGGAACGGAGCGCCAAAATTCTCGCAGACATATCCGCGAGCGAAGTCGTCCATGAGCTCGACGCGGAAGCGCATTCCGCGTGGAATTACGGCGATCTCCACCGGTTCAACTGCGAGCCGCCCGAGTTCGGTGGTTAACAGCAGCCGACCCTGCTGCGGGACGATCAGCAACTCGCCGTCGGCACAGTAAAAAACCCGCCTTGTCATCGAGCGATTGGCGGCGTACAGATGAATGGCGCAACCGCTCTGCGTATGCGCATCGCCGTTTCCTCCCCACGTTACCAGCCCTTCGACAAAATCGGTGGGCTTGGTGGGAACCGGCATGGTATTCCAGAGCATCTGATTCGGTGGCGTAGCGACCGCGGAGAAGTCGCCGGTGTTGAGACCGCTGTCGATGTCATGAAACGCGCCGTGA